>NZ_CDWTNB010000086.1:0-16352 GCF_977947065.1 Frankia sp. CgJB1 | reverse complement strand
GAGGAAATCACAGGGGAACACTAAACACAGATCAAATGATCAACTTATTTAATGACGATCCCCAAGCGCCGCGACCGGCGCAGGCGTGCCGCTATAGCAAGTGATGAGTGAGCGCGCACTCGCGCTAACTCCAGCCGGCAGCCGAGATAGCAGGCGGGCGCTAACTGTTAAAAGCGTATCAGCTAGCACGGCAATCACCACTCGACCACTTATCGTCCGGCTTATCGAAAGTCAGTCCGTCTCGTCGGACCGATCCAGTGATACCACCGCCGCGCGACGGGCAGATCGGGCGACCGCGCCGCACCGATCACAATGCACATCCAGACATCCAGCCGACCATGAACCCGGCACCGAGGAGGAACGGTCCCTTCAACGGATTAGGAATGAAATAACTTGTTCACTTCGGGGTCCTCGCGAGCCCGTGACCTGCGAAGACGCATATTGGCTTGCATTAATTACTTCATTACGAATTCAACGTCGTTGACCGACGCCAGTTCCGGAGCACTCCAGCCGCGGTTCCAGCGCGAGGGATGCGCACCCCTACGGGGTAGTCCGACACCGGAAGCGGGGGTACCCCTTCTAGTCCCCTCATCGGGAGGTGTGCCATGGCCGCGAACATTCTCGGCTTCCCTGAACCACCATTCCCTGCAGGCAGGTCGGGAATACGGATGGCGGGTCGGGAATACGGATGACGGGGACAGCCGGGTACAGCGGAAGCAGCCCTACGAGCCCTCCGCGAGCCCGCTACGGGGTTAGTCCGGGGTTAGCTCGGGGGGGGGGGGGTTAGTCTGGGGGTAGTCCGGCTTGGGCGCCGGTTCCACCGTCGGCAGCCGCTCGGACGGCCCGCCGAGAGTTGCCGTTGTTTAATGTTGTGCGCTTTCGTTGCTTCAACACGATTGCCCGATGTCATACGACGATGATCTGTTGTTGTGGGGGTGGACGCCAGTCGGATGATCGGCGGGGGTGCCGCCGAGGGATGCTGGGATTTCTTTGGGTCGCAGACGTGAGTGGACCGGGCGCGGGCGACCTGGCGCCCACGCCGGCGGTGAGATAGGTGTGTTGTCTTGCATGACAGTGGGTAGTGGTAGGGTTTCTGGCGACATTATCTGCCCACCTGTTGTGCCAAGGCAGTGTTCCTGTCGGTGCGGGTCGCCTACGTGCGGGAGGCCGGACTCTCGGGGTCGATGGTCGACATCGACCTGTTCGGGGTAGGCGAACCGGTGGCACCGGAGCGCCCGCGCCCCCGACCCGCACGGACCGATCAGGCGCGACCGCCTGTCGGGCATCACTTGTCCGCAGGACCCTTCTGCACGGCTCTTCTGCGGGTCGAGGCATGTACGCGGCACAGACGGGCGGGTAGGAGTTGACTGACGGCACCTGGCGGCACCCGAGAGGACGAGGTGGACCGATGAGCCTGAGCATTCGCAACCGACTGACCGGAACCGTCACCGACATCACCGAAGGTGCGGTGATGAGCACCGTGACTGTCGACCTCTCCGGCGGGCAGACCGTCACCGCCGCGGTGACCCTTGATGCGGTCAAGGACCTCGACCTCTCGGTGGGGGCCACCGTCGAGATTCTGATCAAGTCCACCGAGGTGGCGCTGGCCACGGGCAGCGTGGATGGTCTGAGCATCCGTAACCGGCTGCGCGGCACGGTGTCCAGCCTGGAGACCGGCGGTGCCATGGCCGTCGCGCATATCGCCCTCGATGGTGGCGGCGAGCTCACCGCGGCGATCACCCTGGCCGCCGCGACCGACCTCGGTCTGGCCGCGGGTTCCTCGGTGACCGCCCTGGTCAAGTCGACGGAGGTGGCCCTCGCGGCAGCCTGACGGGACAGCCTGACGGGGCCGGCCCCGCGCCCAACCGCGGAGTCGAGCCGGGTCTTGGTCCCGGGGCACGTTCGAACAGGGGAGAGACGCTGTGCGGGCGACCTTCATGGTGGGACGGATCGCTGGAGTCCGGATCGGGGTCCACTGGAGCGTGCTGCTCATCTTCGGCATCATCGCGTTCGGCCTCGCGCAGGGCCGCCTCCCACAGGTGTACCCGGGCCATGCCCTGGTGGTGTACTGGTTGGCGGCCCTTGCCGCCGCGGTGGTTTTCTTCGCCTCGCTGCTCGCCCACGAGGTGGCGCACGCCCTGGTGGCCCGGCGCAACGGGGTGGCCGTGGACGACATCGTGTTGTGGCTGCTGGGCGGGGTGGCCCGGCTGAAGTCGGAGGCGTCGAGCCCGGCAGCGGAGCTGCGGATCGCGGGTGTCGGCCCACTCGTCAGCCTTCTGCTGGGCGGGCTCTTCGTGCTGGGCGCCTGGCTGCTCGCCCTGGCGTCCGCGCCCGAGCTCCTGGTCGAGGTGGTGGCCTGGCTGGCGGGCATCAACCTGCTGCTCGCCGTCTTCAACGCCTTTCCCGCCGCTCCGCTCGACGGTGGGCGGCTGCTGCGCGCCTTCCTGTGGTGGCGTACGGGAGATCGGCTGCGGGCGACCGCCGGGGCTACCGCAGCCGGACGCGTCCTCGGCTGGCTGCTCGTCGTTCTGGGACTCCTCGTGTTCATGAGAGGCGGCGGATTCGGCTGGCTCTGGCTGGCCCTGATCGGCTCGTTCCTCATCGCGGCCGCCACCGCCGAGGGACGGCAGGCGCAGTTGCGCGGTGTGCTCGCCGGCGTCCCGGTACATGACGCCATGACGACGAAGCCGCTCACGGTGCCCGCGGCCCTGACCGTCGCGAACCTGCTGGCCGGCCCGCTGTACCGGTACCGGCACTCGGCATTCCCGGTGACCGGCGAGAACGGAGTCCCGGTCGGGCTGGTGACCCTGGACGGCGCCAAGCAGGTGCCGCCGGAGAAGAGCGGCACGGTAACGGTAAGCGAGGTGATGGTGCCACTGTCGCGGACCACCATCGCGGGTCCCGACGACCCGCTGGCGGATCTGCTGCCGCGCATGGAGCCCGGCGCCGAGCACCGCGTTCTGGTGATGGACCAGGGCAGACTCGTCGGGATCCTGTCGCTGTCGGACATCAGCCGCATGGTGACGTGGCTGATGAACGCCGCCCCCGGGCCGCGCGAAGTCCCGTGACCGAATCCCACCGCCAACGCGGGCCTTCGGCTACCGCGGTTGGCGGCGGTCAACGGAGATCGTCGGGTTCCCTGGCGGCATAGATCGCTGTTTCGGCGCGGATGGCGGCGGCCACGTTGCGGGCCGCCGCCGCGACCTCGGGGCCGAGTCCGAGGCCTGCTGAGAAGGTATGGCCGGAGATTGCGTAGATGACGAGATGCCGGGGAAGCCGGCCGAGTGTTCGGCTGATCTCGATGGTGTCCGCAAGGCCGAGCGCGTGGGTCGATGGCCCGACGAGATCCGCCGGCAGTGTGCGGTCGTTGGCCGGTAGGCGGTGCACGGTTCCGGGCGGGGCCGCGGAATGGGCGGCGTCGATGATCCAGACGGCGTCGGCCCCTTCCCAGGCGGCAAACAGTCCTGTCGGCTCGCCGGCGCATTCGACCACGTCGACGCCAGGTGGGAGCGTGCAGCGTAGCTGATGCGCGACTGCCAGGCCGACGGCGTCGTCGTGTCGGTAGGGATTGCCGATCCCGATGACGGTCAGCCGTGCTCGATGTGGAGGGTCAGGAAGTGGGTTGCACATGAGATGCAGGGGTCGTAGTTGCGGATGGCCCGTTCGCAGCGCAGGGCGAGTTCGGGCTCTGGCAGGTCCATGAAGCGTTCCACCACGCCGCGCAGGTCTTCTTCGATCGGACGTTGGTTCTGGGCGGTTGGTGGCACGATCTTTGCGTCGAGGATGGTGCCGTTGTGGTCGATCGTGTAGCGGTGGTAGAGCAGGCCGCGGGGTGCCTCCGTGACCCCGTAGCCGGTTCCCGCCCGGGGCGGGGCCTCCAGCGCGGGGGGGTCGGGCTCGGTGTAGTCCGCGATGATCCGCAGCGCCTCGTCGGCGGCGTGGACCATCTCGATGCAACGCACGATGATGCTGCGGTAGGGGTTGCGCTCCGGTGGGCGCAGGCCGATCTCGGCGGCGGTCTCGCGGGCGGCGGGCGCCAGGCACTGCGCGCCCAGCGCGAAGCGAGCCAGCGGTCCGGTGAGGTAGGAGCCGCCCGCGGCCAGGGTCGAGTACAGAGCGTTCGACCAGGGCACCTGTTCTTCGGTGAAGTGCCGGTCGTAGTCGGCCGGGGCGATGTCGAGGCCATCGGTGGAGGCGATCCGGCCGCGCTCAACGGGGTATTCGCCAGGTTGGTGGAGCGCGACGAAGGTCTGGTGGAGTTCGTCTTCGGGGAAGTCCAGGGCGGCGGTGAATCGGGCGGTGTCCCGGGCGATGTCTCGCGCCTGTTCCAGTTGCCCGACGAGCTCGGTCAGGTCGCGCCGGCGTGGTGCCCGGTACCAGCCGCCGACCCGCGTGGTGACGGGGTGGATCGCGCGGCCGCCGATGACCGTCATGAGCGTGTTGCCGGCCTTCTTCAGTGTAAGTCCCAGCTTGACCAGGGCGGGCTGGTCCTGGGCAAGGTTTAGTGCGCTATCGTAGCCGAGGAAGTCCGGCAGGTGCAACAGGAAGACGTGTAGCGCGTGACTCTCGATCCATTCACCGCAGTAGATGAGCCGCCGTAGGGCGGCGGGTGGGCCCGTGACCGTGATGCCACAGATCTGTTCGATGGCTGCCAGCGCGCTCATCTGGTAGGCGACCGGGCAGATGCCGCAGATCCGGGCGGTGATGTCGGGTGGCTCGGTGTAGGCCCGGCCGCGGAGGAACGCCTCGAAGAAGCGCGGCGGTTCGAAGATCTTCAGGTGGGCTTCGTCCACCCGCCCGTCGATGATCTTGATTAGCAACCTTCCTTCGCCCTCGACCCTGGTGAGCGGGGGAGGTGCGATGGTCCTAGTCGCGCGCATCGGTCTCACCGCTTCCCGAACCCTCGCCGGGGGCGTCGCGGAACGCCGGCGCGGCGGTGTTGAACGTCCGGAACACTCGGTCGACGTTGTCCTCGTTCATCCCGAGAACCCGTAGCTGGCGGATCAACGCGGGGGTGTTGGGGCTCTCCATCGGGCCGAAACAGCCGTAGCAGCCGCGGTGATAGGCCGGGCAGATCGCACCGCATCCGGCATGCGTGACCGGGCCGAGGCACGGCGTGCCGTGCGCGACTATCACGCACACCGTCCCGCGCCGTTTGCATTCGGTGCAGACGGAGGATGAGGAGATGTTCGGGCGTCGGCGAGCGAGGAACGCGCTGATGACTTCGAGGAGCTGGCGAGGGTTGACCGGGCAGCCCTGGAGTTCGAAGTCCACCCAGACGTGCGTGGAGATCGGGGTGGAGGTCGCCAGCGTCGAGACGTACGCCGGGGTGGCGTAGACGGCCGCGAGGAAGTCACCGACGTCGGCGAAGTTGCGGAGCGCCTGGATGCCGCCGGCGGTCGCGCAGGCGCCGATTGTGACCAGACGCCGAGACGCGGCCCGGACCTGGTGGATGCGTTCCACGTCCTGTTCGGTGGTGACCGAGCCCTCGACGAGGGAGAGGTCGTAGGGATCGTCGACGGTCGCGCTGGATGCCTCCAGGAAGTAGGAGACGTCGACCTCGCCGGTGAGCGAGAGCAGCTCATCTTCGCAGTTGAGCAGGGTGAGCTGGCAGCCGTCGCAGGAGGCGAACTTCCAGACGGCGAGCCGGGGCCTGGTTGGGCTGGTCGGAGTCGGCGTCGGCATCGGCATCACAGCTCCCGGACGGCGAGCGACGGTTCCAGGCGGTCGTAGCCGCAGACCGGTCCGTCCAGGCAGAGCATCAGCGGGCCGAGCTGGCAGCGGCCGCAGTGGCCGAGGCCGCAGTGCATGTTGCGTTCCAGGGACAGGTGGATGCGGTCGGCGGGTACGCCGGCGTCGACCAGGGCCCGTGCGGTCAGCCGCATCATGATCTCGGGTCCGCAGGTGAACGCGACGGTTCTGGCCGGATCGAAACGCACGTGCGGGAGAAGGGTGGTGACGACGCCGACCCGGCCGTCCCATCCGGGCTGCGCACCGTCGACGGTCACCAGGGCTTGGAGGTCGGTGCGGTCCTGCCAACCGGCCAGCTCCCGGCGGTAGAGGATGTCCGCGGGTGTACGGGTGCCGGCGAGCACGACCACGTTGCCGTAGTCGGCGCGCCGTCGCAGGAGCTGCCGGACGACCGGCCGCAGCGGCGCCAGCCCGAGCCCGCCCGCGACCACGACGACGTCCAGCCCGGCGGCGGCGCCTACCGGCCAGCCTCGCCCAAACGGGCCACGCACCCCGAGGACGTCGCCCGGGCGGGACGCGCAGATCGCTTCCGTCACCGCGCCGACCGCTCGGACGGTGTGCACAAGCGGGCCGTCGGTACCAGCCGTCACGGAGTCGTCGACCATCACGGACAAGGGGACCTCGCCGACGCCGAAAGCGTAGACCATGGTGAACTGGCCGGGTGCGGCGATGATCGGAGCGCCGGAGAGCGGTGCGAGTTCCAGGGTCCACGTGTCACCCGTCTCCTGGTGGCGGCAGGTCACCCGGAACGGCCGAGGGGTCATCTCCCCGGCCGCGCCGTCAGCCCTGGCCCGGGTTTGCGTAGACATCGAGCAGCCGCAACCGGGTGGCCTGCAGGCGCTCGATGAGCACCTGCGCAAGGTGGGACAGCACGTCGTAGCCCAGCGCCGGGTCCTGGGAGAACTTCCCGCGTAGGCAGGCACCGTCGATGGCGGTGGCGCGGACCAGCGAGAGGGCACGGGCGTCGAAATGGAGCCGGTACGGCGGGAACAGCCAGGACCAGCCCACCACATTGCCGGCTCCGACGGTCTCGATGGGGACCAGACCCCGGGTCGGGACGAAGGTTTCGATCGCGACCGTGCCGTGCTGGATGACGTAGAGGGTGTCGGCCGGGTCGCCTTCCCGCAGGAGTACGTCGCCCGGGCGGAAGACGGCGTGCCGGGCGCACCCGGCGAGGAGGGCGAGGTGGTCCGGGTGCATACCGGCGAAGACGCCGACCTCGCCGAGCGGTGCCTCAACCGACGTCATCGCCGGCCGCGGAGTTCGCCCGAATGGCGGTCAGTTCCTCGGTGACGTCGATGCCGACGGGGCACCAGGTGATGCACCGTCCGCAGCCGACGCATCCGGACGTTCCGAACTGGTCGTGCCAGGTGCCGAACTTGTGGGTCAACCACTGGCGGTAACGGGAGCGTCCGGAGGCACGGACATTGCCGCCGTGGATGTAGGAGTGGTCCAGCGAGAAGCAGGACTCCCAGCTGCGCCAGCGCTCCGCCTCACTTCCGGTGAGGTCGCTGACGTCCTCCACCGAGGTACAGAAGCAGGTTGGACACACCATCGTGCAGTTGCCGCAGCTCAGGCACCGCTGCGCCACCTCGTCCCACCGTGGATGTTCGAGGTTGTCCGCGAGCAGGTCACGCAGGTCGGCCGCGTCGACGGTGCGTCCCATCCGGTCGGCCGCCCCGTCCACGGCGGCTTGGGCCGCGCTACGGTCGGCGGCTTCGGCCGGGCGCCCGGCCAGCTCGCCCAGTATCTCGACGCCCCGAGGGGTGCCCGCCTCGACGAGCAGCCGGTGGTCACTGGCCAGGATTTCGCTGAGGACCAGGTCGTAGCCCTCCCGCACCGCCGGGCCCGTGTTCATCGACACGCAGAAGCAGGTCCCACCCGGCTCGTGGCAGTTCACCGCAACGATGAACACATCGCTGCGGCGAGCAGCGTAGTCGCGGTCGGCGTGGCGCCCCCCGAGCAGGATCCGGTCCTGGATTGCGATGGCCTGCAGCTCACAGGAACGGACGCCGAGGAATGCCACCGCTGCCCGAGGTAGCGGTTCCTCCGCCACCTCGAAGCCGCCATCGCCGAAGCCGCCATCGCCGTGGCGGCGGGTCTTCAGCAGGCGCAGCCGGGGCGGCAGCAGGTTCTGCTTCCACGAATGCGGCCCCACCGCGTAACCGAACAGCGCCGCGTCGCGACGACGCTCGAGCCGGTAACGACCCGCCTCCTGGACATCGGTCCACCCCGCCGGGAGCTGTGCCGCGCTACTGATCTCGTCGTAGACGATCGCGCCGTCCCGCACCGTCGGGCCGACGACCTGGTACCCGCGTGCACGCAGCACATCGACGAGCGTCCCGAGCACCGCCGGCTCGACGATGAGCTCGGCCACACCTGCGTTCGTCACCCCACCCTCCACCCCCCGGACAGCGATAATCTTCTGTAGCGAGTTCCATACCCCTGGGTGCCGTCGGGGAACATGCGCTTCAGATGGGGATCTCCGCCCTGGTAGCGGTGGACGCTGCGGACGGCCCGACCGCGATCCGCGCCACCGGCGGCGGGTTGTCGACCGGGCCGTGCTGGACCGGGCCTTGCTGGGATGTGCCTGTCCTCCTGGCGCCGCGGCGGCTGGAGTCGAAGACTGGACGGTATGAAGTCGTCGGCTGATCCCTGGGATAGGCCGGTACGGGTCGTCGGTGCCGCCGGTGGGGTGCTGTGGCGACCCACGCGGGACGGGCGGCAGATCGCGGTCGTGCACCGGCCGCGGTATGACGACTGGTCCCTGCCCAAGGGCAAGCTGCGCCGGCGAGAACATCCGTTGCTCGGCGCGTTGCGGGAGGTCGAGGAGGAGACTGGTTGCCGGGCCAGGCTCGGGCCCCCGCTCGGCGAGTACCGCTACCTGACGGACGGCGGCAGGACGGTGAAGGCGGTCCGGTACTGGGGGATGCAGGCCCGTTCCGGCACGTTCGTCCCCACCCGGGAGGTGGACAGGCTTGCCTGGCTGGCGAAGGGGGAGGCGGCTCGCCGGGTCAGCTACGACACCGACCGCCAGGTGCTCGCCGAGTTTGGTCGGCTGCCGGCGCCGACGGCCGCGCTCGTCGTCATCCGCCACGTTCGGGCCGCCCACCATCGGCGCTGGGACGGGCCCGACCAGCTATGCCCGCTCGACGAGCGCGGCCGGGCCCAGGCGAGCGCACTGGTGCCGCTGCTGACCAGCCTGGGGATTCGCCTGCTGATCAGCGCCGACCTGCCCTGCTGCACCGCCACGCTCGCCCCGTACGCGCACACGGCCGGGCTCGCCATCGAACCGGAGCCGACGCTGGCGGACACCGGATATCCCGGATCGGAGGCGAGGGTGGTCGCTACCTTGATGGGGCTGGCGGCGTCCGGGACGCTGACGGCGGTCTGTAGCCAGCGCACCATCATTGCCGACCTGCTCCGACGACTCCTGGACGGCTGGTGCTGGCCGATCCCGGACCAGCTCGGGGTACGGGCAGGCGGCTTCTGGCTGCTGCACTGCCATCCCGGCAGGCTGATCGCAGCGGAACGTCACGATCCCGTAGCATGATTCGCCTGACGGTGCGTGTTCGTCACGCATGCAGAGCTGAACCCGTCATCCTTTTCAGCCGGTGCCGCTTTTCAGCCGGTGCCGCTGCGGGCCTCCTCAGGAGGGTGACGGACCTCGGAGTCCGGTCCCGGGTAGACGAAGCTGACGTGCCCGGTGTCGGACCAGCGGACAGTGAACGGGGGGTCGCCGGCCAGCGAGCGCACCTCAAGGATCTCCCCAATGCGCTCCGGTTGCGTGACGGTGGGACGGTGGACAACCAGGGTGTCGCCGGGATGGGCGCGCATCGCCCTACGTCAGGGCGGCAGTCCGGGCGCCGGCTCGACGGGCTCCTCGCCGGTGGTAGCCAGCGGTGGGGCCTCGCGGTGGGGGGCAAAGACCTCATCGGCGAGCGGGTGTACCAGCTCGGCCATCTCATGCTCGGTGCGGATGAGCAGATCGTCGACGGACAGCAGGCCGACGAGCCGGCGGCCGTCGACGACCGGGAGCCGGCGGATCGCGTGGTCACGGAAGATTTCGTAGGCCCGTTCGAGGTCGACGCCGGACGGCACGGTGATGACCTCGGTGGTCATGAGGGCGTCGATCCGGCTGTCCGTCAGGATACCGCGGACAACGCCACGTAGCACGATGTCGCGGTCGGTGACGATCCCGACCAGGCGATCGTTCTCCATGACGAGGAGCGCGCCCACGCCCTGCCGTTCCATCTGCGCCGCCGCGTCCCGGATCGTGGTGGACCGCTCCACGGTGACCGGCCGCCGGACGATCGTGCTACGGATGTCGGCCATGCTTACCCCCTCCAGGAAGGTGCTTGCCCCTGATGGTGACTCCTGGCTCCCCACACGGGAGGAGAAGCGGGCCGGCACCCGGGTGGGTAATAACGTCGCCCGGGGCCGCAGTCGGCCGGAGAGTTCGGGCCCTGCGACCGGGCATCGTCGGGCGTCAGCCCTGCTCAACTGTGATCTTCCGGCCGGACGTCTCGGCTGGCTCGACCGGAACGCGGACTTCCAGGATGCCGTCCTTATAGGTCGCGGCTGCCCGGTCCGCCTTCGCCCCGGGCGGAAGCGCCACGGAACGGCTGAACGCGCCATAGCGGAACTCGGTGCGGTACCCGCCGAGAGCCTTCTGACTTCTCGCCTCGTGCCGTTCGGCGTGTACCGCCAGCGTCCCTTCGGAGACGGTGACATCGACGTCTTTGTCCGGGTCGACGTCGGGGATCTCGGCGCGCAGGACGTAGGCGTCGTCCTCGGTGTACTCCTCGACCGGAACGTCAGCCCCGCGCCGGCCGAGCAGCTCCGCCGCGGACGTCCGTGCCTGCGACCAGGGCAGACCCAACAGATCGAACCAGTTCCGCCGGGGACGCTGGCGTTCCATGCTCGCCATCTGGTTGCTCCTTCCTGGCGGCCGGCGGCTGCCCGGCCCAGCCGGCACCGCACACGCCCGCCTGCCGGACGCCGCCGGCCCGGTGTAGACGGGTCCAGATTCCACCGGATGAGCGTCGCCAGACGGTCACCGAGTCGCGCGGATAGGATCACGATCTTCTCTTCTCCATAGAAGAATGCAGACCGTCACCTAGTGTGTCCTGTCTGACCACTTTCAGTCTCTACCCACGCTTGGCTCGCCCGAACCACAGACCGGCCAACTCCAGGCCCACGACGGGCTAGCTCACCCCGGCCGCTCCACCTCGACAGGAGGCCGATGATCGCCATCTATCCGCTCAGCCCGATCGCACACAGCTGCGGGCTGGATATCACCGCGTTGAGCTACCAGGACGGGCCCAGGAGTGAGGGGTTCGTCGCGGTGCAGCCGGTTCGCTTGGCCGTTACCGCGAATCAGAACAGAATGCGATCATCTACTTACTATAAGTAACCTACCTCACGTACGAGGCTGAACAGGGTGGGCACGTGGAAGGCGATCAGGTGGAAGCTGATTTCGTCCCGCAGGCGGAGATCGTCGTCGGGATCGACGGATCCGCGGACGCCGAGTGGGCGTTGCGCTGGGCGGTGGACGCTGCACGACTGCGGGACGCTCGCGTACGGGCGGTGCTGGTGTGGGCGGCCGCCGGACCACCGCACGAGCGATCGAAGCCGCCGTCGGCCACGTCCCCGGAGCACCCGTGCTGGACGGCGCAGTGGCTGCTACACGATGTCGTGGAGCGGGTCCGCAAGGACGAACCGGCGGCGCGGATCTTCGAACGGACCGTCTACGGGGCCCCGGTACAGATGCTGCTGGCCGAGTCCGACCGGGCGGCCATGCTCGTCCTCGGCGCCCATGGGGCAAGCCGGACGCAGCGGAGGCTGACCGGCTCGGTCAGCCTCGCCTGCGTGCACGACGCGGCGGTCCCGGTCGTGGTTGTCCACGGCGAGCGGGGCAGGAGCCGGCCCGGCCCCGTCGTCGTCGGGGTGGACGGGTCCGCCGCCTCGGTGGACGCGCTGGCCTGGGCCGCAGGCGAGGCAGCGCTGCGCCGGGCTCCACTGCGCGTCGTGCATGTGTGGGAGCCGCTGCCGGCAACCCTCACCGGGCGGGTGGGCCTCGGCGACGAGGCGTTTCGCGATGCCGCGCAGGCTGTTCTGGACGAGTCAGCGAACGCGGGCCTGGCCGGCTGGGAGGGCATCGGGGTGGAAACCGGCCTGATTGTGGGCAACGCCGCCTACGGCCTGATCAACGCGGCGGCGCGCGCCCAGCTGCTTGTGGTGGGCGCCCGGGGCCGCGGCGGCTTCGCCGAGTTGCTGCTCGGTTCCACCAGCTCCCAGTGCGTGCTGCATGCCGTCTGCCCGGTCGCCGTCGTTCGCCCGCCGCGCCGGCGTCACCGAAGCTGACGGCCGGGCCGCGGGGGAAGTCACCGGCGAACGAGGTACCGGCCCGGCAGAGCGGGCAGGCACAGTAGTGACCAAAGCTTCACCGTATGCTTTCGCCTGGATCAGGGTTTCGATATGAAACTGCTCGCTACGCGGCACCGGGCATCCCTCCACCTGGCACCCGCTACCCCCGCACCGCCCGACGCCTCCCGTCCGGGCCCGTCCCGCACGGCCGTGTCCGCAGCCGACCTCGGGCTGCTGCTGCTCCGGATGACCTTCGGTCTGCTGCTCGCCGGGCACGGCGCGCAGAAGCTCTTCGGCCTGTTCGGCGGCCACGGCCTCACCGCGACCGGCAAGGGATTCGCCCAGCTGGGTTACCACCCCGGCACCTTCTTCGCCGGGCTGGCCGGCGCGTCCGAGTTCCTCGGCGGGCTCGGCCTGGCGGTGGGCCTGCTGACTCCATTGGCGGCCGCGGCCGTGATCGGCGTGATGATCAACGCAATGATCGTGACCGCACCGAACGGACTGTGGGAAACCGACGGCGGCATGGAGTACCCGCTGTGCATCGCGGTGGTCGCGATCACGGTGGCGGCGGTCGGTGCCGGGCGGCTGGCGCTCGACCGCCTCTTCCGACGGCGCGACGGCGGGCTGCCCGAGGCGGCCTTCGCCCTCGGCCTCGGCGGCATCAGCGCCGCCATCGTGCTGGCGGTCTAGACCGAACTTACGTGATCGTTCTCTGCCGAAAGCGGCCGTGGCCAGGGCGTTCGAAGAGTTCGAGTCGGCACGCTCGAACCAGTGTTCGAAAGTAGACCTACGTTTCCGACAACAACCACTCTTCCCTAGGGCCTGCAGACCACTGTCGCCCGTAAACGTATCCAAACGACGACTCATTACCGTACTCTTACCTGTGACATAAGGTGAGGGAGTAGTGACGTGCTTTTGGATGGACCGGCAGCGCGCATCCCCGCCACCGCTGCGTCGACCGTCGGCACGTCGACAGCCCATCCGCCGACGACCGCCTCGTCGACGCGAGACGCCGACCCGCTGCCAGAACCGTCGGCCCTCGGTCAAGCTGTCCTGCTCGGGATGGAGATCGACGGAGTCCAGCGACAGATCCAGCACCTGACCGACGTGCTGAAGCAGTTACGCCGCCACCGCCAGCACTGGGAAGCCGGTGGCCGGGCCGAGCAGAGTGTGGTCCGAGTGCTGGTCGGTATGGACGACGCAGGGTGGCACGTGCTGCCGGACCGACGGTGGCCAGGCACCCGCCGGGCCAACATCGACGTGATCGTGGTGGGGCCTGGCGGAGTCTTCGTGGTAGACGTGAAGAACTGGCGAGAGATCATCGTCGAACGCGGCCGGTTATGGCGTGGCGACGCCGGCGCGGACGACGACGTCCGCAAACTTCTGGATCAGACCGTAGCGGTGGAGGAGGTGCTGGTAGAGGCAGGTCTGCCACCGACCGAGGTGGTTCCGCTGCTGGTTCTGGCCAGGCGGAAAAACGTCCGGGCACAACTCGACCGGGTGACGGTGCTCGGCGAGCAGGACCTAACCCGCGACCTGGCGCGTCGTGGCGCACGCCTGGCACCGGACCTCGTTGAACAACTACTGGACCGTCTGGCACGCGGTTGCCCGCCGATGCCCCGCGCCACCGCCACCGCCACCACCGCCACGGTCGTCACGGTCACCGAGGCGCTGACCTCACGGTCTGTCCGCCGTCCGGTCGCGCGCCGGGCAGGTCCCTCTTCGAACGGTACGGCCGCGACCGAAAGCCCAGCCGCTATCGAGCGTCCCACTCGGGCCTACTGTCCAGCTCCGGCCGGGCGTCCGATTTCTTCCGAGCCGCTGTCACCGCCCGAGCAATCGGTTCCACCAGATCAGGATGCACTGCTGAGCCGCGAGGAGCTGTGGCAAGAACTTCTCGACGCCGCCGCCCGGGAGCCGATCGAGACGTGGATGACCTGGCTGCACCCGACGCAGGCCCGCCTGGCCGGCCGGCAGTGGTCGGGTCCGGCCCGCGTCCGCGGCGCGGCCGGTACCGGCAAGACGGTCGTCGCGTTGCACCGCGCCAAGTATCTGGCCGCCCGCGGGGAACGGGTGTTGTTTACCTCGCTGGTGCGCACGCTGGGGCCGGTCTACCGAGTCCTGCTGACCCGGATGGCCCCCGAGCACGTCGACCGGATCGAGTTCGCCACCGTCCACGCCGTCGCCGCACGTTGTCTTCGCGAACACGGCTTGGCAGACCGACACCAGCAGGAGGCCGCCGACACCTGTTTCTGGCGCGCCTGGGGGCAGGTCGGGCAGTTCTCGGTTCTGCCCGGGCTCGGCCTGGCTCCCGGGTACTGGAAGGACGAGATCGCGACAGTCGTCAAGGGCCGAGGCCTGACCGACTTCGAGCAGTACGCCAAGCTGGCACGCGTCGGGCGCAGCACTCCCTTGCAACCGACCCACCGACGTGCGGTGTGGGAGCTGTACGAACGGTACGAGCAGCTCCGGACAGAGCGCGGCGTCCTCGATCGCGACGACGTGCTGCTCCTGGCTCGCGACCTGGTGCGCGAGAGTTCCGACACCCAGTACGACGCGGTGATTGTTGACGAGGTACAGGACCTGACGTGCGTCGGTCTGCAACTGCTGCATGCCTTCGTCGGCGACAAGCCGGATGGCCTGCTCGTGGTCGGCGATGGCCAGCAGTCCATCTATCCCGGCGGTTTCACCCTCGCCGAGGCCGGCGTCGCCGTCGTCGGACGCTCCACCGTGCTCGGGAGAAACTACCGTAATCGCGAGAAGATCCTGCGCTACGCCCAGGCGGTAGTCGCCGACGACAGCTTCGACGACCTCGACGGCGTCCAGGAACGCGGGCGGCGCGAGGTCGACGTCGACCGGCCGGGAGGCGAGATCCGCGAGGTCACGGTGTCGGGCACCGTGGCGCAGGATGCGGCGCTCTGCGAACACCTCGTGGAATTCCATGACAATCGGAACGTCCGTTACGGCGATATGGCGGTGCTCGTGCCGACGAACGCCGCGGCTGCGCGGTGGCTGCGCGTCCTCACCGATCGGGGCATTCCAGCGGTTTCCCTCAACGAATATGACGGAACCAGCTGTGAGGCGGTCAAGGTCGGGACGTACCACCGAGTCAAGAGCCTCGACTTCGCCCACGTCTGTATTCCCGACCGCAACCTCTTCCCGAAGCCGTGGCGGCCGTCCGAGTCGGCCGACGCGTTTCGCGAGCGTACCCAGTTGGAACGCCGACAGATGTACGTGGCCATCACGAGGGCACGAGACAGCGTGTGGGCCGGTATTCGCGAGGTACCCGACTCGGACCACTCGATCCCCGCCGAGATCGGGCACAGCTCCAGGTAGGAACTCTGGAACGATCCCGCTTTCGTGGTCAGCACGTCCCCGACAACGAACTACGACATCTACGAGTACCTGCGGGTCGGCAACGGGATCGGCCCGGTGCACCGGTCATTCCTGCGGTTTGACACCAACGCGATCGAGGGCAAGCACGTCACCGCCGCGACGCTGAAGCCGCCGCGGACCCGACGCTCGACCGCCGTGCGGGCCGGTGCCCGGCCCTCCGATGGGCCGCTCCACCCAGGGATCTCGTGTGTACACAATTCCGGGTCCACTTCGAAGCTGGTCAGCCCTGGCCTGTGGACAGAGATTGACCCGAATTTCCTGCGCATCCGGGCCTCCTTCCCGACCCGACCCGACCCGCTATTACGCCTTATCACCATCGCATGCACTTCGGTTCGATTCCACCCAAAAGCGGACAGTTGTTAACTGGGTTGATATATTTAGGTAATATCCGCGCGCCACCGTCTCCGGCATGTGACGCTACGTACGCGAGGTGCGATTCCATCACTAGCTCTGGGGGAAGAGGTGTTGTGGCGCTCATGCCTGTGACTCGGATGGTTGAACGGCCCCATCCGGAACAGGGAATACGGAGATCAAGGAAGCGATCGTTCCTGTCTATTGAGACGTCCACGCACCCGTTTACTGGTCCGATCGGGTAGAAAAATTGGCCAGGGGTGCGGCCGGCAGTCGAGAAAATTCCGGCCGGAACGTGCGGTGTTCTCTCCACGCCGGCACACGCAGAGATGCCTCCTGCTGACTCCTGTTTGCCGATGGCCAGGTTTTTCTCGAAACCATACAAACCTACGTGTCCGTTCACGGGTGCGTGACGGCGGTCCGCTGAGCTGGGCGTTTGCGTTGGGGTTACACGTGGTGGCTGTTGCTTGATCGTGGCTGTGGGG
>NZ_CDWTNB010000085.1:0-16425 GCF_977947065.1 Frankia sp. CgJB1 | reverse complement strand
CGGACACGATGAATGGCGAGCAGATCCTCACAGGATTCGGAATGAAATAACTTGTTCACTTCGGGGTCCTCGCGAGCCCGTGACCTGCGAAGACGCATATTGGCTTGCATTAATTACTTCATTACGAATTCACGGTGCACGAAGCTGCACGCTCCTGGCAGCCGAACGAGAACGCTGCCGAAGCCCTGGCGCACACCGTCGAATGGCTCACCTGCTTCCAGGTCTGCACACCCCGGGCCGAGAGGTACGCCACGCTTTCGGCCTGGGTATACCCTCTGGCCCCGCTGCCGGAGCTGGAACTCGCTTACGACATCCACGCCTTCTTCCGGATCTACGACGACTTCACCGACGATCTCGTGGCGGACATCAGCCGCATCAACGTCATCAGCGCGGAGCTCACCGGGATTCTCTACGGGAGACCCGCGAAGTCCCCCATGGGGATGATCTTCCATGACCTGTGGGCGCGGCAGACCGCCAGCTCGCCGGACCAGTGGGTGGCTCGGGTCAGCGAGCACTGGGAATGGTACTTCAACACGCAGGCGACTTATGCGGCGATGCGGGACCGGCGGATGGACACGACGGTCGAAGAGTACTTGGAACTACGCCTGGGAAACGGCGCGGTGCCGCTGTGCCTGGTGTTCGGCGAGAAGATGAATTTCACCTATCTGGCGCCGTACATCCACCACTGTACCCAGCTGCGACTGCTGCGCAGGCTGGCCAGCGACATCATCGTGTACTGCAACGACGTCTACTCCTCGGTCCGCGACGCGAAGCGTGACGACCCGCGCAACCTGATCGCGATCATCCGCGACCAGGACGGCTGCGATTGGCAAGAGGCAAGAGCTCGTTGCGAGCAGGAGATGCGGACGCTCGACCAGTCGATACACACCACAAAGCAGCGCCTTGACACGGCCTTCGACGTGCTGCAGTTCACCGACGCAGAACGCGCCCAGGCCCGGATGGGTGCGAGGATCGTCGACGACTGGAACTGGGGTTACCAGGCGTGGGCCGCCGTCAACGAACTGTTGATGGACACGGATCCGCCGCGCGAGGAGATCTCTCGCATGCTGACCTCGCCGCAGGCGGTCTGACGGCGCGTCGGAAACAAAAGAGTAGCGCCCGGGAGCGATTCCCCGGCGCCGCTCGGCGGTACGTCAGCCGACCGTGAACCCTTAGCGTCGACCGCGGAACATGCCGCCCAGCGAGGCCCAGAAGCCGCGGCGGGTGTCCACTCTGGCCTGCGCGTCGGCCTCGGCCACCGCCGCCAGCGCGTCCTTCGCGGCACTCGGCTCGACCACCGGGGCGGAGAACGCCGGGGCGGCTGGCGCAGACTGCGGGGCGGGGCGGCGCTGCGGGGCGAACTTGACCGGGAGCGCGTCAAGGTGCCGGGACCAGGTCGAGGCGGTCCAGGTCAGCTGCTCCTCCGGCACCGTGAGGTGCAGGTCGGGTAGCCGGTTGAGCAGCACGTCGACGCCGGTGTCGGTGATGGCGCGGGCGATCTCCTGTCCCGAGCACTCGTGCGGGCCCCGACTGAACGCCAGGTGCGAGCGGTTGCCGTGCATCGGCGCGTCGAGATCCGGACGGATCTCCGGATCCGCGTTGCCCGCCGCGATGCCGAGCAGCAGCATGTCGCCCTCGCGGATCTCCTTGTCGGCGAAATGCATGTCGTGCGTGGCGAACCGCGCCGGGCAGACCAGCAGCGGCGGATCGTCCCACAGCATCTGCTCGACCGCGTCCGGCAGCGTCATGAGCCCGCCGGCGAGCGACGCGCGGAAGCGGAGGTCAGTCAGCACCATCCGCAGCGTGTTCGAGACCAGGTTCGTCGTGGCCTCGTAGCCCAGCACGATCACGAGGCGCAGGTGGTTGAGCACCTCCTCGTCGTTCAGCCCCGAGGGGTGCTGGACGAACCAGGACGCCAGGTCGTGCGCGGGGGCCCTGCGCCGCTCCTCGGTCAGCGACCGCAGGGTGCCGATGATGTACTGGTTGTGCGCGTACGCCTCCTCGCCGCCGCTGACCATGCCGACGATGGCCTCGATCAGTTTCCGGCCGTACCCCTCGCTCAGGCCGACCAGCCGGCTCAGCACGAGCATCGGAAGGTAAACGGCGAACTGGGTCACCAGGTCCGCGCGGCCGTCCTCGACAAAGCCGTCGATCAGCTGGTTCGCGTAGCGCTGGACGTGCCGCCGGGTGCCGTGCCGGTCGAACCTGGTCAGGCACTCGTTGACCGCGGCGCGCAGCCGCGCATGTTCCTCGCCATCGTAGGACACGACGTCGGGACGCCATCCGATGAGCGGAAGCAGCGGGTCGTCCGCGGCGATCCTGCCCTCGTTCCAGTCCCGCCAGAGCCGGGCGTCCCGGGTGAACCGGCTCGGGGTGCGAGCGACCTCCATGTTCTCCCGGTAGCCGAGCACCAGCCAGGCCGGGACGCCACCCTCGAGTTCCACCGGGGCGATCCTGCCGTGTTCCGCGCGGAGCTTCTCGTAGACCGCGCCGGGATCGTGCTGCGCTTCCGGGCCGTAGAGCGCGGTCCGTGCGGCATCCTGCGCGAAGGCCGCGTGCGCCGGACACCCCGGCGGCGGGATCGCAGCGCCTGATTCCGCGCCTGCTTCGGGAATGGATGTTGACACACTTACTCCGTGGCGGCCGAGGCGGCCACCGGGGCCGCGGATTGGGTGGACAGCCAGTACAGGTAGCGCATGAGGGCCAGCAGGGTGTCCCGGCTCGAGGCCCGGCTGCGCGCGTCGCACGCGACGATCGGCACGACGGCCGGCAGATCCAACGCGGCACGGACCTCGTCCAGCGGGTGGTTCGGGGCGTCCGGGAAGACGTTGATGGCCACGATGAACGGCACGCCGCCGTCCTCGAGCCGCCCGATGACGTCGAAGCTGGCCTCGAGCCGCCGGGTGTCGACCAGCACGACCGCACCAAGGGCTCCCTCGAACAGGCCGGTCCACAGGAACCAGAAGCGCTGCTGCCCAGGCGTGCCGAACAGGTAGAGCACCAGTTGCTCGTTGATGGTGATCCGGCCGAAGTCCATGGCCACGGTGGTCGCATCCTTCTGCTCGACCCCGCGGACGTCGTCCACCCCGACGCTGACCTCGGTCATCGTCTCCTCGGTCGTCA
Organism: Frankia sp. CgJB1; assembly: GCF_977947065.1. Taxonomy (NCBI): domain Bacteria; kingdom Bacillati; phylum Actinomycetota; class Actinomycetes; order Frankiales; family Frankiaceae; genus Frankia; species Frankia sp. CgJB1. The sequence goes on along the minus strand of NZ_CDWTNB010000085.1, from coordinate 13,302 downwards.
GCGGTCTGATCTCGCTGACGGAGCCGACCAGGGTCGTCTTGCCGACGCCGAACCCGCCGACCACGACAATCTTGACCGCGGTGGCGGCCGAGGCGGGCAGCGTGTCGTCGCGTGCCGGCCCGACGGCCAACTCAGAGCCTCTGGAGTCCATTCATCACCGCCTTGAGCAGTTCAGGATCGCCGATTCCTTCCATGCGCACCGAGGCACGCACCTCGACGAGCGAGTCCCTGAGCAGGTCGGAGACCAGGATGGCGACTACGCTGAACGGCAGCTTGAGGTACGCTGAGATCTCCGCCATGGACAGGGGCCAGTGACACATGCGCAGGATGGACGCGTGTTCCGGCTGCATCTCGGGCCGGGCCGCGGCCCGCGCCACCACGAGGGTGATCAGGTCGATGTCGGCCCGGCGGCCCGAGGCGCCGCGCCCGCCGGTGAGGACGTACAGGCGCTCGGGACCGCCCTGCTCCCAGGCGGAGGACGCGTCGTTGATCGGGGACGGGGTCACCCGGCCGTCCTCTCCTCCATCCGCGGCGGGCTGGTGAGATGCTCACCGATACGTGCGACCAGGTTGCGCATCTGCTGTCCCATCAACCCCGCGTCCACCCCTTCGTCGGCCAGCACCGCGAGGTACGCGCGCGCGCCGGCCGCCATGAGGTAGAAGAATCCCCCGCCCACCTCGATCACCACGAGCCGCATCCGCTTGTCCCCCTGCGGGAACTCGGCGCCGACGGCGGCGGACAGGCTCTGCAGGCCGGCGCACGCGGCCGCGAGGCGGTCGGCGGTGTCCACATCCGTGTTGTACTGGGCCATGCGCAGGCCGTCCGCGGTCAGGACGATGATATGCCGGGTGCCCGGCACGCTCTCCGCAAGGTCCTTGAGCATCCAGTCCATGCTGGGCCGCAGGTGGTCCATCGGCTACTCGCTTTCCTTACTCGACGCATCGTCAGTCAAAGCGTGCTGGGTGCTCGTTCCCTCGCCGGAGACCGCGTTCTGGAACGCGGCAAGCCACAGCCTGGGCGGCGGGGGCGGCGCGGCGGGAGCGGATGCGTTACTCGACACGGGCGGGGACGGGGCGGCGGACTGCAGCCCGCGCGGCGCGGTCAGGCTCCGCTGGCTGCCGCTCCCGCCGAGCGGGGCGGTGACGCCGCGCCTGCGCTGCGGCAGGCCGTTGTTGTTGATCTTGATGTGCTGCGGCTCCTCCGGCTCCAGGGCGATGGCGGGCATCAGCGTGTTCGGGTTCGGCCGGACCGCGGCGCCCGGGCTGGCCGCGGACAGCGGCACGGCGGTGGCCAGGTCGCGTGGGATGATCAGCACGGCGCGCACGCCGCCGTACGCCGAGGGCCGCAGCGAGACCTGAAAGCGGTGGGTCTGCGCGAGCCGACCGACCACGGACAGGCCGAGGTGCGGGTTCCCGCCGAGGTCGGCGAGGTCGAGGCCCGACTTGACCTCGGCGAGCACCCGCTCGGCGCGCAGCCGGGCCTCCTCGTCGAGGCCGACGCCGCCGTCCTCGATCTCGACCGCGATCCCGGACTGCACCTCGACCGCGGTCATGTGCACGCGGGTCTGCGGCGGCGAGTATCGGGTGGCGTTGTCCAGCAGCTCGGCGAGCGCGTGGATGAGCGGTTCGACGGTGGGTCCTGAGATGGCGACCTCGACCACTGAGTGCAGTTCGACGCGTTGGTAGTCGATGATCCGGGACATCGCGCCGCGCAGCACGTTGAACAGCGGCACCGGATGCTGCCACTGCCGGCCGGGGCGGGATCCGCCGAGCACGGCGAGCGAGTCGGCGAGGCGGCCGATCAGCGCGGTGCCGTGGTCGAGGCAGAGCAGGTCGTCGAAGACATCGGGGTTCCCGCCGTGCCGCTCCTCCATCTCGCGCAGATCCTGGAACTGCTGGTGCACGATGGCCTGGACGCGACGGGCGACGTTGACGAACGCGCGCTGCGAGGAGTCGCGCAGGTCCTCTTCCGCCTTGACCGCTTCGAGGACCGAGCGGACCACGTCGTCGTGCGCCTTGATGAACGCGGCGCCGAGGGCGGGCGACTGGCTCGAGTCGGACAGCGCCTCCTCGACCGAGTCGCCGCGGTGCAGCCGACTGATCGCGGCGGGCAGCACCTCAACGGCGAGGCGGCTGGTCTCGGCCTCCTGTATCTCCAGGCGGTGCACGAGCTCCTGCTCGGTGGCGGCCTGCCGACGGCGCAGATGGACGATCTCGTGCCCGCGGCGGCGGATCTCGGCGCAGGCCAGGCCGATCGCGACCGCCGCGACGAGGCCGCACACGGCAACAGCGCGCGGGGCGTGCGGGGCGACGAGAAGGATGGCGGCCACTGTACAGAGTGCGGTCAGGGCTGCCGCTACCAGAGCACTGTAGACGACGGAGAAGTCGCTTTCCGAGCCACGAGGCGACGGTCGCTTGCGTTTCATTCGCAGAACCTTGGTCTGATCGTGGGCGTGTGTCGGTGACCGACGGGGACGGGGAGAACAGTCACGGGCGCGGCCCGCGGAGAGACTCGCGCGCCGACGAGGGCCCGACGGCGATGTTCTGACTGGGCACGCGGCCACCTTGCTCAGTGTTCGCGGTTCTGATGTCTCTCCGGACGGGTCTGACGTTATATCCAGGGCTTCGGCGAGACCGCACCGCGCCGCTATCAGTGACCTTGAGTAGCCGGCCGCCGCTGTACATCCGGTCGAACTTCGCCGATATCGATCATGGTCGATGTGCGTCGCGTGGGCCGGTCGCACCGACACCGGGTCGGCGGCCCCGCGGTCGCACGGGGATTCAACTATGCAATAACCGAAGGCCGGGGATTCCTGAGATAATCCATCGGTTCGCGGACCGCAGTAGGTCCGTTGCGAAAAGGTGGCCTTCCGGGAGCCGGAATGAGCATTTTCAAAGTCGGTTTTTCTAGATCTCTTCCTGCTCCAGGAAGAAGACGGCTTGGGTGAATGCGCCGACCCGGAGTTGGCTGGAGTGTTTCCGCTTTTTTGGACGCCCTTTAGGCTGCCAGCTGACTGATGTTTCTGTGGCCTGGCTCGTATTCCCTGGGTGTCAAGTACTCGAGGGACGAATGGCGACGTGTTGTGTTGAAGTAGTTTTCTATCCAGTCGGCGGTCTTTCTTTTCAGGTCGACGAGGTGGGCCAGGGGCGGGTGTGGATGAGTTCCTTGTGGTAGAACACGTCTCAGCCGCGTGGCCGGTCACAAACGTGCCGGCCACGCCGTGGCTGACGGTTAAGGTGGAACTGAAGAGCACTGCAAACGGTTTACCCGGGACCCCGAGGTGGGGGACGTGAGCGGTATGGAGTGGAGTTGGCAGCCGTACCCGGACGCGGTCGGTCGCAAGGATCTTCCTCCTGTCGGAGCCCGGTCGCATCGTCGGCCTGGGCGCCTTGTGTGATCTGTGGGCGCCGCGCGCCGACGACGGGAGTTCCCAGAGCTTCTCGGTCAGTGAGTTCGTCACGCTGGACGACGGCCGGCGGGTGATCTTTCATGAAGATCGCGGCTTCACCGTCAGCCGGATACTCGGTGATCCAGGTCTTGGCGCGGGCCAGTTCGGCGAGACCCGCGACAGCATCACCCAAGACGTGTTGAACGTCGTACTCCCTGATGGCGAACAGCCCAGTGAGGACCACCCCTGGTCGTGGCTGGCCGACCTGGGGCGGGCGCGCGGTCTGGACGTGACCGCGGACGAGCTGCGAGGCCTTCCGTACGAGGTGGTCCTCACCGACGCGGTGACCCGATGGCTCAGCACCCGAAATCTCAGACACGGAGGTCCAACGTGGTCGGATCAAGGAGAGGCTGAGTGATCGGTGCCGTCTGCCGGTGGGACACCGCCGGGTGAATCGCTGTGGCCAGGGCAAGCAGCGCGATCGCGGGCACCGCGATCCCCTATCTGACAGCATGAGGTAAGACAGCTCCCTGCGTCAGCTGGTTTCCTCACGCTGCCGACGAGGGCGTTCGTCGAACAGCTCGGACCTGCAAGCGCGGCCCGCACCGCGTCTTGATCTTAAAACGAGGATTTCGGCAATGTGCGGGCTACATGCTGGCCTCTCGTCAACGATCGGATCACGGACGCACTGACGGGCCACTGCCCGGCGGCCGATCCGGTGCCGACGGGTGACGTGGCGGACAGCACCGGCGCGGGCTGTGAGATCCTGGAGTCGCACCCGGCGGGCACATGGCGGGCGGACTCCGGCGAGCCGGACGTAGCCTGACGTCGTCTCCGCAGGTCAGGAGGGCTCGCCTAGTGGCCGATGGCGGCGGTCTTGAAAACCGCTACGGGGAGTGATCCTCGTCGTGGGTTCGAATCCCACGCCCTCCGCTTTACCAGGCTTTTTGTCGCCGGAGACAGCTGGCGACGATCAGCCTGGAACAGCTGAAGATCCTTGTGGGCACGAAATGGGCACGCTGGGACGTGACCGGGGATCGCAGCCACCGTCCCCGCTGCGTTCTGCCTCGCTGAGTGCAGCAGGTGGACAGATAGCGTCCCTGTGATGGCTGTCGAGCGGGCCCGGCGGATGCGGGCTCGGCGGGAAATGTGGAGGGTTAGCGACGGTGTGGAGACCGTGAACCGTGACTGACCCTCCACGCTTCGGCCGCCTCACGAAGCGCACTTTGTGGGTGGGTGTGTAGGAGCGGGAATCTCTCTCCAGGAGAGGCTCGTCGTGCGGGGCCGCAGTCGCCCGCAGGCCGAACCCTTCTGAGCGGGACTGGGCCTGCTTCGCGGGACTGGGCCTGGTCGACTCCGATCCGATGTACGGATCCTGCACCATCGGCCTCGGCGACAGGCAGGAACCGCTCATCCGGTTCCGCACCGACGGGCACGTGGCCCGCGCAGCACCATCGGGCGACTCGGAATGGAGCGGCCGGTCTCGATGAAACTGATGCGTCAGGCGGAACTGTCGACTCGCAACGCCAGTCCGAGTTGACTGATCCGGCGTCGCTCCCGCCACCCTCGCAGCAGTGCGCTGGCACTCACGCCCGGGATCCCCTCACCGCCGGCCCTGGCGATGGCGTCCGCCATGCGCTTGACTATAGCTAGTCCAGTGGTATTGCTGGGTATCAGTAGTCATTTTTTGACTGTCCGGCGATGTTCCAGGCGTCGCTCGGCCCGGCACGGTTGTTTCCGGCGCGGGTTCCCGCTAGCGGTCGGCCGTCGCCGATGACGATCCGTCCGGGCGGAACGCTCTGGTTCGCGAGCTCCGGAAGCGTTGCCGCAGGACAATCACCCTGAACACTCGACAGCCGGTTGCGTGACGCTTGTGCAGGTCTGCGACAGGATGGCCGGGTGCCTCCCCGTCGGTCGACATCCCCTCGCGCGATCCCGGCCGCCAACACCCCACCCCGGCGTCCACGCGCGGTTTCCGTCACACTCCGTTCCCCAGATGAACAATCCATCCAACAGGCGTTGCCGATCCAGGTCTCTCGTCGCCGGCAGCCCGACAAGACAGTGCAGATCCCGGTCACGGCCAGTTGTGCCGGCTGTGAAGAGCGGTGGACCGATCCGGCCACGACCCATTGCGGGTCCTGCCACCAGTCCTGGCCGACGGTGCAGGGCTTCGATGAGCATCTGGTCGATTGCCCGGCTCATCCGGTGATCGCGACTCGTCGGGTCAAGCGGGAGCGTGAGCCGTCGGGCGCCAACGTGGCCTGAGTCCGTCCTTCCCCCGTGACCGCGGTCTTCCTCCGCATGCGGCCGGTTTCCGCCGGACGTCTCGGTCACGGGCGATCGGCGGCCGGTAGGCGGCCGATGTGTTTTCGAGCCGCTGTCCTGGCCGAGCCCGGATCACGACGGTGAGGCCCGGCACCGAAGGCCGGAACCACTCGGCGATTCCGTGCAACGGACCGGTGAGGCGGGCGAGAAACTGCTACGTTCCGGCGCTGGAGCACCCGTGAACGCCGCCGCACCGTGTCGATCATCCGGCCGGGATTCCGTCCGTGCCGTGCGCCATCGGATCGCGGATCGAGGATCGCGGGCTGAGGACGGAGGAACGGATAACGGTCTGCGGATTGGTCCGGCTGGACGGGGTGGACGTCCGGCGGGCGTCCCTGACCGCCATGCTGGCTTCATCGTCGTTTGGGCTGCCCGCCGCACGCGGTGTCCACCTCGACGGAGCATTCGGGACGGTGACCGCCGCGGACCTGCGGGCGGACCCGACTCCGCCGATCGCGGTCGACGACGCGGGGCTCGTGGTGATCGCGGATCGTCCGTCCCGCCGTCCCGAGGGAAACGAGACGGCCCGGATGCTGGCGGCCGCCTACCGCAGCGGCGGCAAGTGGGCGTTACTCCGGTCCACCACGCGGACGGTGACGATCGTCTGGGACCCGCGGCGCGCCCAGCTGGTCCTCGTGCGACCCGCCAGTACGGCCGACGAACTGATCACTTGGTCGGACGGGCGCCTGTTTGCCTTCGGTACCGAGGCTGACCAGGTGCTGTCCGCGGAGATGCTCGCTCCGCCCTCCCGGTTGGCCCGGCTCCGGCGGCTCACCGCCGGTGAGGTCCTGACGATCGCCGTGCCCGCCCGTCTCCGCCGCCCCGCACCGGCGGCGCTCCGCCTGGCTGGAGTTGACTCGGACGTGTCCTGAGGCGACGTCTCCCGGCGCGTCGGCTTCTGCGTCTCCCGGCGCGTTGGCTTCTGCCTGCGTCGGCCTGCCCTGAGATGTCCTTGCCCTGAGAGGTCCCGACGTCTCTCGACGCCGTCAGGCCGGTCCTCAGGTCCGTCAGGTTGTGGAGGCCTCGGCGCTCTGCGCGGGCTTGGTGGGCCCGGTGGCCGGGCCGGCCGGAGCCGCGGCGGCGGACAGCTGGCTCTCCCGCACAAGGGAGGTGACCCGCCGCTCGGCGAAGAACGACAGGAACGGGATGGTGCCGGCAAGCATGATCGTGATCGTCCGGGTCGAGGACAGCCGGCAACGGTTCGCCAGATCGAAGGAAGCGGCGAGATACACCATGTACAGCACACCGTGGAGCGGGCCGACGGCCGCCACGATCGCGTCGTTGCCGCCGATGTACTTCATCGGCATGCCGATGCACACCAGCGCGATCAGCCCCACACCGACGATGTAGGCGATGGCCCGATACCGCAGCAGGGATGCGCGAATCGCCGTCGCGGAGGCACGTCCTGTGGTGGCCGTACGGGTGGGGTCGGGCAATGCCGTCATCAGCGGGCTCCGTTGATGTGCTTGAGGGCGTCCCGAAGGGCGTCACGCTCGTACAGTAAGGCGAGATAGCGGTTGTAGGCGTCGAGTTCGTCGTCCTCGGCGGACTGCTCGGCGGTGCCGGTCGTCAGCATTTTGGGGCCCGTGTCGAGATCCGGTCGCCATGGCGCCTCGGGGGCGATCCGGCCGTGGGCACCCCACCGCGGCCCGGTGGTGTCCTTGGGCGCCAGATCCTCCTTCATCATCTTCACCCACCAGTACACGACGAAGGCGGCGAAGACAGGCCACTCGACCCCGTAGAAGAGGTTTTGCAACGATCCCTGCGGGGATTCGCCCTTCGTCAGCTGCCAGATGCCCATGCGGATGAAGAATGCGATCAGGAAGAGCGCGAGGAGATGACGCGCGATCCACGAGGGTGACAACAGCAGCCGACGCACGAGGTTGACGCTACCTCTCCCCGGCCGGTCAGCGTAGGGCGCGTGGCACCTTCCCGCGACCGGACTCACACCCGGACCGGACTCACACCCGGGACCGGGGCGCCGGGCGGCGTGGGAGGGGGCGCGAGGGGCTGGCCGACCTTGGCCGGGCCGGCCAGCCCGCGTGCCGCCGTCGGCGGCCGCTTGGCGACCCGTCCGCCGGGCTGGGGGGGTTAGCCGGGGAGCGAACGGGCCGAAACACCGCCGGACCTCCTGGCGCGGGGGGCCGGTATGGCGTTCATCTGTCAGTCGTCCGGCGGAGGTTGATTGGTTGCCGTCGTTGTGAAGATTTTTCGTCCGCATGGTTCCCCATGGTTCCGCATGGTCAAGTGCAGACCCACGTAACCGCGCAGACCCACGCCGTCAGCGCAGGACTGCGGCCGCCAGTGTCCAACCCGACGTGCCCCCGCTGGAGATGGTGATCGACGTCGTGCCGATTCCGGCCGGCAGCCCGATGCTCACCACTCCATCGGCCGAGCCATCGGCGATCGGTGAAGGCAGGGTCTGGGTGAAGGTCTGCGTGCCGCCGATGGAGGTGACGATAATCTGTACCCGCCCGGAACCGGATCCGAGGAGGACGTCCAGGGTGAGCGGAGACTGCGAGACGAAGACCGTCAGCCGGGCCGAGCCCTGCAGGGACAGCCGGTCGGTGTCGTCCACGCCGGTCGCGACCGGCGTGCCCTCCGTCCAGTCGAATCCGGAGGATGACGGCACGGACGTGCCCAGCAGGGTGCCGGTGTCGATCAGCGGCATCACAATGGCGGCCCGGTTCTGCACACCGTTCCACGAGCCCCCGAACAGCACCCAGTCGAGAGTTCCGGGGCCCGGAAGCCGCACCTGTGACCCACTGGGGAAGGGGGCGACGGTGCTGGTGTAGATCCCGCCGCCGATGCCCGCGAACGTTCCGCTGGGCAGGGAGGATCTGCTGTCACCATGGTTCGCGGACGGTCCCGCGGACGGTGACGGTGCGCCGCCACCACCGCTCGCGGACCCCGGGTCCGCCGGGTCCGGGCCGGCGGACCTCCGTGCGGCGCTCGCGTCGCTCGTCGCGTCCGGGACGGCGGCGCTGCCCCCGGATGTTCCGGCGGGGCTCGACTTGGCCGGTTCCGGTGGGACCACCGTGGTGGCCTGGGGCGACGCGGCCGGCGTCCACACGACCGGAGACGTCGTGACCGGCGTGGCGGACGGCCGCGGCTTCGCCGTGACGGTCGTCGTGGGCGGAGCCGGGGAGTTCGATCCTGACGGCCCCAGCAGGGCCAGGGCCGTCAAGGCCATGATGCTCACGATGGCGAGTAGCGCCCCCGCGATCGTGCCGCGTCGGGCAACCGAGTGCCGCCGGGAACGGGGCCAGTTGTGGGACCGGGGGAGCCGGTCGGGGCTGGTAGACCGGCTGGATCGGCGCCGTCGGCTCGATGGGGCCTTCGTGACGGTACGGCCCAGGCGGTGCTGCCGGGTGATGATCCGGCCATCCTCGGTCCGGGTGCTGGAGCCGATCGAACCAGGCGGTCTGAGTGGTCCGTTCGCGCCGAGTGGTCCGTTCGCGCCGAGTGGACCGCTCGGGCCGAGGGGGCGGATGATCGTGCCGCTCAGGGGAGCATCGACTGCCGCCGCGACACGTCTGCGGATGCGATCGGAGTCGGGGCGGTGCCGGCCCATCTCGGCGCTCAGCATGCCGCGGAGTCGGTCGGGGAACGGGAGCTCCCCCAGATTGCCGCCATGACCGTCGCCGCCGCGGAACTCGCCGACACGATCGGCTGACCCTCGACCATCCGCGCTCGAGCTGTTGGTTCCACGGTCGCCCGTTCCGCGGTCGCTAGTCACGCGGTCACCCGTCCCCGGAGCGGAGGGACGGCAATCGGCCGGAGGCCCGCCGCGCCGCGCTGCCGCGCCACCCTGCGCATCATGATCGGGCCCCTGGAACCCCGGGCGCCTTCTGCGTCATCTATGCCTCGCCGACTCGCTGTTGCCACCAGGGCCATAGCTTGACGCGGCCGAGGCAGGCGAACGCCGACCGGCTCGGACCCGCCGGTTTGCCGGACTGACCACTGCACCGCCGCCGTCCCAGGCGACCCGAGCCCGATCGGGACCCATTCACCCGGGAACCGCCCGATCGGGATGTGGCGCCGCGTGACGTGCCCGACTGACCGGACGCTACCTGTGGCCTCGCCACCTCCGCGGCACCGGCCGGCGGTAGCTCGGTGTTCTGGAGAATCCGCTCCAGTTCGGCGACTCCCTTGGCGGTCTGGCTCTTCACCGTGCCGACGGAGATACCCAGCGTGCGAGCCGTCTCGATCTCCGACAGGTCGAAGGCGTAGCGGAGCACGACACACGCACGTTTGCCCGGCGGCAGTGTCATCAGCGCGGAGCGCAGATCCATGACCGCGGGGAGATCGGGTATCCGCGCCGACTGGTCGGCCCGCTGACCAAGGAAGAGCAGCCCGCGTCGCTCGCGGACGACCTTCCGGACCCGGTCGGCCGCCAGGTTGGCGACGATCCGCCGGACACACGCCAGTGGAAGGTCTGCGGAGCGGACCCGGTCCCATGCGGACCAGGCGGCCGTCAGAGCGTCCGCGGTGATGTCGTCCGCGACGTCGTGATCGCCAGTCAGGAGATACGCAAACCGGCTCAGCTCGCGGTGATGTCTCTCGAAGAAGGCATGAAACTCCGCCTGGGTATGGGGATGTTCGGGCTCGTCGTCGGCCGCGACCGCTTCCACTGGCACGCTCCCCGGGCCCGTCGAGGCCGGCGCGTCCGCGGCGCCGGCCGGACAGCCGATGCTGTGGTCGTCTGTCACTGGTTGCAGAGAACCATGAGTTCAGGGCGATGTGCATATGACGGTAGCGACTCGATCGGGTATGCGTCGTGGTACCTGGATGCCGAGTGGGGCGGTCACTGTTAATACGCTCGAAGCAGTGGCTTTACCCTCGGTCCGATGATGTCGGGCTGGCCACGCATGGTGATGGTCCTGGCGCGCGTTGGCATCGGCCACGGGGACAAACCCGTCTCGGACCGGCCGAGGCAGCCACATTATAGGACATAGGGGCATAGGACTTGACGGCATAGGGCCGGAGGTGCGAGCCGATGAACCGAGATCCGGGCGGGACGGTCGCGAGGACGGGGCGGCGCACGGATGCGCGACGCCGGTCCAGCGGGATGGCCGGCGATCAGGCCGCGGCGAGGGTCGAGCGGCCGACATGGGATGCTAGGAAGACGTTTCCGCCGCGACGCCCGCCGGGTACGGCGAAATCTGTGTCTGTCCTGTCTACCCGGTCTGGTCTGTTTACCCCGTCTGTCGCGATGCCCGAGGCCGTCCGTCCCCATCGCCCGAGTCCCCCGCCCCCGCTCGATCCGGACGCCCCGATCCCGGATGATCCAGGCCCGCTCCTGCCCGACGCTCCTGACCTGCCGCCGGCTCCGCACGAGCCCTCGCCGTATACCGAGCCGGCTCCCGGCTCACCCCAACCGGAGCCCGAGCCGGTCTGAGGCCCGAGCCGGCGTCGTCCATCCCACCGGAACATCTGTACGGCCGTGGCATGAACATGCCCGCACGCCGGATGATGCCGCGGCGTCGCGTGCCGAGGAGCCGTAGCGTGTGACGGGTGCATGCTGTGACGGTGAAAGCGCCCGGTGGGCCCGAGGTCATGACGTGGTCGACGGTGGCTGACCCTCCTGCCCCGGGGCCCGGCGAGGTCACCCTGGAGGTGGTCGCGACGGCGGTGAACCGCGCGGACCTGCTCCAGCGGCAAGGTTTCTACCCGCCGCCGCCCGGCGCCTCTGAGATCATCGGGATGGAGTGCTCCGGGCGGGTGGCGGCTCTCGGCGTCGGCGTGGACCGGGTCGAGGTCGGGGCCGAGGTGTGCGCGTTGCTCAGCGGGGGCGGCTACGCGAGTCGGGTGAACGTGCCGGTCGGCCAGGTGCTGCCGGTCCCGGCCGGGGTCGACCTCATCACGGCGGCCGCTCTGCCCGAGGTGGCCTGCACGGTGTACTCCACGGTCTTCGGCATCGCCGGTCTGCGCGACCATGAGGTCTTCCTCGTGCACGGCGGGGCGTCCGGCATCGGGACCTTCGCGATCCAGGCGGTCCGCGCGCTACGTCCGAACGCGCTGGTCGCGACCACCGCCGGCACTGCGGCCAAACTGGCCAGGGTGCGGGGGCTCGGCGCCCACCTCGCGGTCTCCTACCGCGACGACGACTTCGTTGCCAGGATCCGCGAGACTACCAACGGCCACGGGGCGGACGTCATCCTCGACAACATGGGCGCGGTGTATCTCGCCCGCAACGTCGCCGTGTTGGCCGTGGGAGGCCGCCTGGTAGTCATCGGCCTGCAGGGCGGGGTGAAAGGGGAGCTCAACCTCGGCGCCCTGCTCACCAAGCGGGCGGCGGTCCACGCCGCGTCGCTGCGCGGGCGGCCGGTCGAGGAGAAGGCCGACATCGTGGCCGGTGTCCGCGGCGACTTCTGGCCGGCGATCGAGGCGGGGGCGATCCGGCCGGTCGTCGATCGGGTGTTGCCGATCACCGAGGTCGCGCGGGCACACCAGCATGTGGCTGATTTCGGACATATCGGAAAGGTAGTACTCACGATCCCGGAATGACCCTCGATGGGTGACACTCGGCGTGACCGTGGAGGCGAAGCCAGTGCCGTGAGAGGCGGATCACGGGGCAGGATAGGGGGGCATGACGGATCAACCGGAACCCCGCGTCGTGGTCGTCGGGCCTGACGGCGCGCTGCACGAGACCGCGGACTCGGGGGTACTCAACCGACCGGTGCGGCCGCTGGCCCCAGGCGGTGACCAGGCGCTGCAGGCTGCGGAGGACCCGGACGGCGGCAACCCCATCGCCGCGCTGGTCTCCCAGCCCGACAAGGTGATGCGCATCGGCACCATGATCAAACAGCTGCTGGAGGAGGTCCGGGCCGCTCCGCTGGACGACGCGAGCCGAGTCCGGCTGCGCGAGATCCACCGCAGCTCCATCCAGGAGCTCTCCGACGGGCTTGCCCCGGACCTGCGCTCGGAACTCGATCGGCTGTCGCTGCCGTTCGACGAGGAGCGCACGCCGTCAGATGCCGAGCTGCGGATCGCCCAGGCACAGCTGGTCGGCTGGCTCGAGGGTCTGTTCCACGGCCTGCAGACCGCGCTGTTCGCCCAACAGATGGCCGCCAAGGCTCAGCTCGAGGAGATGCGCCGGCGGGCCTTGCCGAGCGGGCAGCAGCCCGGCAGCGAGACGTTCGGCCGCGGGGCCTACCTCTGACCGTCCGGGACTCGCGAGTCCCCGATCCGTGAGTCCCGGACCAGCGGACCAGCGGACCAGCGGACCGCGAGATCGTCTGTGGTCTGTCTGCGGTCGGTTACCGCCGTTCGCGGCTCCGGCCGCCGGTGCACGAACAGCGGGAGATCGTGAACGCGATGGCCTACTGGGTGCGGGCCGGGTGTGCCTGGCGGTCCCGTCACCACGATCCAATCCACGTGATGCCCCGAATGCCGGTGGCGGGACTGTTATGATCCGGCTTGGGCGGAAGATGATCCGCGCCTGGGATGTCGTCAGCCATCCGGCACAGCCGCGTCTTGGGATTTATAAAAGTTGAGGTGGCGACGCCAACCTGAACAGGGATCGGTGTAAACGGGGGAATGAGAAGGTGGAGGCTGTACCCAATGCCGCTTCCACTAGTTGGATC
>NZ_CDWTNB010000084.1:0-17145 GCF_977947065.1 Frankia sp. CgJB1 | reverse complement strand
AGAACTAGGCGAAACCCGACGCGCCGATCGTTCCGTCACTGTTCTCCCGCCCGTGTTATACCTCCGGCCGCGGCCCAGGTACCGTTCCGGCCTGGGAGCCGTCACCGGTGCCGCAATTGTCTCCCCGTGCAGGGAGACGAACCCATCATCACGCCACAGTCCGTCGTCGCCCAGTCCCTACGGGCATCCGCAACGGCGCGGAAGTCACGCTAACGCTAACCCTCTCGAGTAAATCGATGTCGAGCGTTGTCCGCCAGCCGACGCGGCGGATCCGGTCGTTCCCGCCAGCCGTATCCGAGGGGACCGCAGGTAGTCGACGACAACCACAGGTGGTCGACGACTCACCATTCCGCGGATGAAGGCGGGTGCGGCGTGTCTCCGGCAGGATGAGGGAGGGAACATCCACTGCTACCGACCGGCTGCCCCGACAGCGCCGGTCGGCCGCCAAGCTTAGGGAGTCACCCGTGGTCACGCAGTCCGCCGATGCGCACCAGCCCGCGAACGCGGTCACGGAGACCGACCCCGCGGCCAGGGCGAGCGTCACCGGCGCCGTGCGGTCGGGGACGTCCCCGGTCGACACCGACGTCGACATGCTGATCGTCGGCGCCGGGCCGGCCGGCCTCTACGGCGCCTACTACGCCGGATTCCGCGGCCTGTCAGTCGCGCTCATGGACTCGTTGCCCGAGGCCGGCGGTCAGGTCACCGCGATGTACCCGGAGAAGATGATCTACGATATCGCGGGCCTGCCGGCCGTCCGGGGCCGTGAACTGATCGACGCCCTGTTGATCCAGGCGAACCAGTTCTCCCCCACCTACCTGCTGGGCCAGCAGGCCGCCGAGCTGACCCACGAGCCGGGCGCCGTGGTGGTGACCAGCAGCCAGGGTCTTCGGGTACGCGCCAAGGTCGTCGTCATCACCGGCGGTCTCGGCACCTTCACCCCCCGCCCGCTGCCCACCGGCACCGCGCATCTGGGCCGCGGCCTGGTCTACTTCGTGCCCAAGCTCGACGTCCACACCGGCCAGGACGTCATCGTGGTCGGCGGCGGGGACAGCGCCTTCGACTGGGCGCTGGCCCTGGAGCCGATCGCCCGCTCGGTCACCCTCGTGCACCGTCGGGACCGGTTCCGGGCGCATATGTCCACAGTCGAGCGGGTCGAGGCGTCCTCCGTCGAGATCCTGACCTTCACCGAGGTCGCCACGGTCCACGGTGAGGAGTGGATCGAGAAGGTCGAACTGGTGCAGACCCGCACCGGCGACCGACATGTCCGACCCGCGCAGGCGGTCGTCGCCGCGCTCGGATTCACCGCCGACCTCGGACCGCTGACCCGCTGGAATCTGACCATTGACAAGCGGCACATCGTCGTCGACCCGACGATGGCGACCGGAGTCGAGCGGATCTTCGCGGCCGGCGACATCACTGAGTACCCAGGGAAGGTCCGCCTGATCGCGACGGGTTTCGGGGAGGCCGCGACGGCGGTCAACAACGCGGCGCCGGTGGTGGACCCGTCGGCAAAGATCTTCCCGGGGCACAGCTCCGACGACGGCACCGGCGGCTGAGCGCCCGGCGGGCGTGACCGACAGGCGTGGCCGTTGTCCGTCGGCGCCCGACCGGGCGCCGACGGACCCGCGGCGCACACTGGGAACATGCGCGGTCTACTGGTGATCGGTCACGGATCCCGGCGGGATGAGGCGAATGCGACGGTTCGGGAGCTCGCCCACCGGCTCCTGGTCGATCCCGGCCATGCCGCCGCGCCATGGACGTGGGGAGCGGTCGAAGCCGCCTTCCTCGAAATCGCCCGGCCCGACATCGCCACCGGGTACGCCACGCTGGCCGACGCGGGATGCACCGAGATCGTCGTTTACCCGTTCTTCCTGTTCGACGGCAATCACACCCGCCGAGACATCCCGGCGGCACTCGACGACGCCCGGTGCCGGCACCCGACGACCCGATGGGTGCTGTCGGAGCCGCTCGGGCTGCACGCGAGCGTCGTCGACGCGGTCCGCGCGCGGCTCGACGACACCCTGCGTCTCCTGGTTCGCGACGCCGAGGCCGCCGCTCCGAAGATCAACCATCCGGCGAGCCGATGGACCGGCTGGTGACGACGAAGTCCGCGACGGCGGCCGCGAGCGGATGGACCCCGGGTTCGGTGGGCACGATGTCCACCCGCATGCCCGCCACCGCACAGGCCAGCGCGCTGCGTCGACCCATCGCCGCGATGAGCAGATCGGGCGGGAGAGGTCCGTAGATCTCGGCGGTGCTGCGGGCGGCGGTGGACGACGCGAAGGCCGCGACGTCGAAGTCGCCGTGCCGGAGCTCCTCGGCGATCCGGGGATCCGGCTCGGCGGTCACGTCGGTAAGCAGCGGCACCCGGCGCAGGGAACACACCCCGTCCGGCGGGTCCGCCGCGCCGACGATCAGCACCCGCGACGAGCCGGTCGGACCGGCGAGACCGGTCGACGACGGATCCATGGACAGCTCGGCGACGGGCACCGAGGCGAGGCCCAGCCCGTCAAGCGCTTCCGCGGCGTCCCCGCGGGCCGCGACGAGAGTCAGGCCGGCCAACGCCCGCACGTCGGTGCCGGCTCGACGCAGCAGGGCCACCACGGCGGCGACCTCGTCCGCATCGGCCAGCAGCAGACCATCCGCTCCCGGCAGCGCCGCCACCAGCACGGCACCGGCGTCCTCGACCGGCGCGGGCCGGGCGACAACGGTCTCGACCGCATCCGCGCCCAGCTGCCGCAGCCGGCGAGCCAGCAGACCCGGCCGCGGCCGGGTACGAGCCACGAGTACCCGGATCCCGGCGAGCGGCCCCGCCTCCGAGACCGGCGCGTCCCGGCGCGCCGCGACCTCTCCGACCACGATCACCGCGGGAGACCGCACACCGGCCGCGATCGCGTCGATCGCCAGCGCGTCCAGGGTGGTCCGCAGGATCCGCTGCGCCGGGGTCGCCCCGCGCTCGATGACCGCGACCGGCGTCGCCCCGGGGCGACCGCCGGTGAGCAGCGCGTCGGTGATGTCCATGAGACGCGCCACCCCCATCAGGATAACGATGGTCGCCCGGGAGGCCGCGAGACCGGCCCAGTCCACCGTCGACTCCGGATGGCCGGGTGGCAGGTGCCCCGAGACGATGGCAACCTCCTGCGCGAGACCACGATGAGTGACCGGGATGCCGGCACAGGCGGGTACGGCCAGCGCCGAGGTAACGCCGGGCACGACGGTGCACGCGACCCCCGCCACGGCGCAGGCCTGCGCCTCCTCGCTGCCTCGCCCGAGCAGGTAGGGATCGCCGCCCTTGAGGCGGACGACGCGCGCACCGGCGCGCGCCCGGTCGACGAGGACCGCGTTGATCTCCTCCTGGGTCCACGACGGCGCGGTCGGGCTCTTGCCCACGTGGATGATCTCGGCGCCGGCCGGGGCGGCGCCGAGGAGGACGGCCGCGGCGAGCCGGTCGGTGACCACGACGTCCGCGTTCGCCAGCACCTCACGGCCGCGAACGGTGAGCAGACCGGGATCGCCCGGGCCCGCGCCGACCAGCCAGACCTCACCCACACTTCGCCCGTCCGTCACGGCGTGCACCGTACCTGCTCGGTTGCCTTCGAACACTGGCAGCCGGCAGGCCCGAGGAGGTCAGTGGATACCACACTCCGTCTTGATCGAATCGGCCCACCGGCCCTCCCGGCCGGCGCCCCGCCGGGTGCACGGCCAGCAGCCAACCGAGTCGTAACCGTCGGAGAGGAGCGGGTTGACGATGACGCCGTGCTCGGCCACGTAGCGTTCGACGTCCTCGTCGGTCCAGGCCGCGAGCGGGTGGATCTTCACCTTGCCCCGTCTGGCGTCCCAGTCGACGACCCGGAGCTTCGCCCGGCTGGGCGACTCCGCCCGCCGCGACCCCGCGGCCCAGGCACGGTAGGGAGCCAGGGCCCGATCCAGCGGAACGACCTTGCGCATCCGGCAGCACAGGTCCGGGTCGGTCCGGTAGAGGTCCTGACCGTAGACGGCGTCCTGGCCGACGACGGTGAGCTGCGGACGGGCGCTGATGATCGGCAGGTCGTAGATTCCGGCCACCGCGTCCCGGGTACCGACGGTCTCGGGGAAGTGATAACCAGTGTCGATGAAAACCACGGGGACGTCGGACCGGATCCGGGCGAGCATGTCCACGAGGATCGTCTCAGCCATTGAGGCGGCGATCGCCAGCTTCGTCCCGAATTCCTCGACCGCCCAGCGCAGGATCTCCTCCGCCGGCGCACCCTCGAGATCGTCCCCGGCCCGCAGCGCCCGGGCCTGCAACGCGGCATCCATCAGCTCGTCTCCTCGTCGTCACGCAACCCGGCTCCGGCGGCCGCGAGGGCCGTCAGACTCAGCCGGAAGCCCCGCAGGCAGGATCGGCACGCCCAGTACCCGTGGCCAGGTCCCGCGCCGGAGCCCTCCGGCGGCGTGTCCGGGACGATGTCCTCCTCGCCGCAGTACGGGCAGTAGAAGGGCACCACCCGCTCACCGCTAGCCATCAGCGGCACCGAGCGCCGTCAGCTGGGCCTCGTCGGCCCGCTCCGCCCAGTCCGCGAAGCTCTCCCCCGCGGTCCGGCCCGCCCGGTAAGTCTCCAGCACCGCGACGACGTAGTCGACGAGGCCGTCGGCGGTCACCTTCAGACCACGCGACTTGCGGCCCAGCCGCGACCTGGTACCCAGGTGCCCGCCGAGGTGGACCTGGAAGCCCTCGACCATCTCACCGGTGGCGTCGTCCGGTACCAGGGAACCCTTGAGCCCGATGTCTGCGACCTGGAAGCGGGCGCAGGCGTTGGGGCAGCCGTTGACGTTGATCCCGATCGGCTCGTCGAAGTCGGGCAGCCGGCGTTCGAGCTCGTCGATGAGGTCGCGGGCCCGGCCCTTGGTCTCGACGATCGCCAGCTTGCAGAACTCGATACCGGTGCAGGCCATCGTGCCGCGCCGAAACACGCTCGGGCGGACCACCAGGTCGAGCGCACCGAGTTCGGCCTCCAGCGCGTCGACGCCCGCGTCGGCGACATCGAGGATGACGAGCTTCTGCGTCGTCGTGGCGCGGATGCGGCCCTGCCCGAACCGATCGGCGAGGTCCGCCACCGCGGTCAGCGTGGTCCCGCTGAGCCGACCCGCCCGCGGTGCGAACCCCACGGCGTTGCGGCCGTCGCGCTGGCGGTGCACCCCGATGTGGTCGCGCCCCTCGCTGCGCGGCGGGGCCGGCGCCGGGCCGTCAGGCAGCGCCGAAGCCAGGTACTCCTTCTCCAGGGTCGCGCGCACCCATTCGGCGCCCATGTCCGCGACCAGGAACTTCAACCGGGCGCGGGTGCGCAGCCGGCGGTAACCGTAGTCTCGGAACAGCGACACGACGCCGTGCCAGACCTCGGCAACCCGCGCCGGCGGCACGAACGCGCCCAGCCGCACGCCGAGCCGCGGGTTCGTCGACAGACCGCCACCGACCCACAGATCATAGCCGGCTCCCAGTTCCGGATAGATGACCCCGACGAACGCGATGTCGTTGATCTCGTGCAACGTGCAGTGGTCGGCGCAGCCGGAGATGGCGCTTTTGAACTTACGGGGCAGGTTGGCCAGCGTAGGGTCGCCGATGAACCGGCGGACGACCTCGTCGATCGCCTCGCTCCCGTCGATGATCTCGTCACCGTCGACCCCGGCGAGCGGGCAACCGAGAATCACCCGGGGGGTGTCGCCACAGGCCTCGGCGGTGGTCATGCCGGCGTTCTCCAGTGCCGCCCAGATCGCCGGCACATCCTCGATCCGGATCCAGTGGAGTTGGATGTTCTGCCGGTCGGTGACATCGGCGACGTCCCGGCCGTAGCGGGTGGAGACGTCGGCGATCACCCGGAGCTGATCCGAAGTCATCCGGCCGCCGTCGAGTCGGATGCGCTGCATGAAGTAGGAGTCGTCCAGTTCCTCGGGTTCGAGGATCGCCGTCCGCCCGCCGCTGATCCCCGGCCGGCGCTGGGTGTACAGACCCCACCACCGGAACCGGCCCCGCAGGTCCTGGGGATCGATCCCGTCGAAACCGGTACGCGGGTAGAGGTTGAGGATGCGGTCCCGCACCTCCAGACCGCCTTGGTCCTTCTTCATCCGCTCGTTCGCGTTGAGCGGCTCGGAATATCCCAACGCCCACTGGCCCGTTCCCTTGGGTCGGGACGGGCGCGCGGACCGGGCAGGACGAGCAGGAGAAGTCATGAGATCTCTCGGTGCGCAAGGAAGTCGCGGCGCCGGCAGCGGGCGCCACGAACGGAGACGTCAGCGGGAGCGGCGACAGCCGGCGCTGGAAACCCGCAGCAGGTCGACGTGCAGACGGGCGACGAGCATCGGCTCAATCACCAGGCACGGCACCGCGGGGGACGACGCAGCCCGGCGCCGACGGGAGACGTCAAGCGGAAGGCCTGACGCCTGCCCAACCGGCATCCCACCAGCGAGGGCGCACGTAGTCACGAGCCCATGTTTCCACAGAAGTACGGCTGATGGGCAAGTCGGGGCACTGTCCGGCCTACTTCGACCCGCCGCCCTGCTCCAAACTGCAATAAACCGGACGACCAGCCCCGAAACCGTCCGCCATGGCCGTCATGACAGCGGAGAAAATGAACAATCCCGCCGGTCACGAGATCGCTCAGATCGTCCGGTGGGCGGCGCACAGCCGCCGGAGCTGCTCCACCAGCGGACCGGTGGCCAGCCCCTTCTCCAGCAGGCCATCCGCGCCGAGTTCCAGCACCTGGTCGAGCAACGCATCCTCGGAGAATCCCGTGAAGATCACCACCGTGGCCCGCGGCACGACCCGCCGGATCCGCGGCAGGGCGGCGATGCCGTCGAGGACCGGCATGGCCAGGTCGAGCAGCACGAGGTCCGGCTCGGTGCGGACGACCTCGTCGATCGCCTCCGCGCCGTTGGACGCGGCGCCGACGATCACGAAGTCGGGTTCGGTCTCCAGCAACAGGCACAATAGGTCGCGCACCCCGTCCGCGTCGTCGACGACGACTACGCGCCGTGGACCGGGCGGAGGCACCTGCTCCGCCGGAGCGGAACCACGGCCCACAGCGGAACCGCCGACCAGGCCGACGGCCTTCTCCCCGACGAGCCCGACGGTGTCGGCATCCACCGAACGGCCGGTATCCACCATTCTTTTGTACGCGCCCCGCCCGACCCCGCGCATCGTCATTCAGGATGGTTTCCGAGGATGACCCACGTTGGCCATCAGGCCGATACCCGCAGACCGTCGCGAAGCACCGCAGCCTGGACGCGGCCGCGATAGCACACCATGCGGGAATAGCCCGTCCGGACGAGCCCTCGGCGATTCCGCCGCTTTCCGCCAACACTTCCGTGGCAACACTCGCGTTTCCCAACAATAACCCAAGAAGGTCGGCATAATGTCTCGACGGAGGTGCGGTATGACGGGCGACTTCCACACGGCGATCGATCGGCCGACCACGAAGCGCGATGCCGATCGACTTCGCCTGCCGTTTGACAACTGAGAGTAATCAGTGAAACTGGATGTGTATGGGACTTTTGACCTCTAGTCAACTAGGGTGCGGCCTGGAGTAATCTGATCACTATCGGTGACTCTCTACTGGCCATTGGGCGGGCGACCGTCAGGCGGGCGAGCAGAGACAGCACACGACTGCTGAGCTTCCCTCCTCGGGAGGCGGGACCTTGCCACGCGGAAGGACGTCACAGATGCGGCAACGGAGCCGAGGCCGGCACGATGCAGCGACCGCCGAAGACCTGCTACCCGCTGAGGTCCGACGGCGGCGCTGTGAACGTGTCCTCTCTCGGGAGGAGCTCGCCCGACGCACCGGCTACAGCCGCCAGTACATCGGTCAGCTCGAACAGCCCAGCCGAGGCATCCCCTCCCGACCGATGATCGCCGCAGTCGACGCGGCGCTGGAGGCCGGGGGCGCCCTCATCGACCTGCGTGAGGCAGCCGTCGCCGCCCGGGCGGAACGCCTGCGTCGCCAGCCCGATCCGGAGCGGGAGTCCCGCCGCCGGGTTTCGGATCTGCTCGACCACCGCCGGTCGGACACCGAACTGGACTACCTCGATCGGTTGGTGGCCGATCTGATCGCCAAGGCCGACCGGCTCGATCCACAGGACGTCACCGCCCAGGTGCTGGAGCAGCAGAACGTCGTCGACAACCTGCTGCACACGCCCATGCTGCCGCACCAGCAGTTCCGGCTGTTCATGCTCGCGGGTCACCTGGCCGGGCTGCTCGCCATCTCCCTGTTGGACGTGGACGAGCTCGCGGGAGCCAGCACCTGCTGCCTCGAGGCGGCGGTGTTCACCGAGCTGACCGGTCACGAAGGACTACGGGCCTGGACCCTCGCGGTCAACAGCCTCATCGACGCGGCCGCCCGGCAGGCCTGCGAGGGCAGCGAACCCGGCACCGAACCCGGCATCGCGTCCGGCGACGGCCTCGGGGCCCCCGTGCCACCGGACCCACGGTCCGGGCCGCCAGGTGAACCCAGCGATCCAAGGTATGCTCTGGCCGGCGGGGATGACGCCGGTGGCGAGACGCTCGACGAGATGCTGATCGCGCCGGGCGGGCGAGCCACCCCGCCCCGGTTGGTCGCGCTGGTAAAGGGACGTATCGCGCGCTTCGCCACGGCGAGTACGCGCCAAGCGGTTCCGATTCCGCCGACCAGTATCTCTCACGCGTTCCGACCACCGGTCTGAGCGGCGGTCAGACGTCCGCGAAACGCAGTGCGCGCAGCGCCGGAACATCACCTCGCCGCGCGGCACGCCCGGCGAAGGCGATAATCCCCGCCTGCTGGCGCGCACCGAGCCGAAAGTCGAGAGTGGTGAAATACCGGGCCAGCGTGCCCGGGTCGAACACCTCAAAACGGGCCGCCCGCGCCGCGACCTCGTCCACATCACGCAGCGCCAGGTCGAGTCCGGAGCGGAACGCGCCGTGCACCTCCTTGACCACCCCGGGACGGCGTTCGGCGAAGGACCGTCGGGCGGCCCACACGGCGAACACCATGGGCAGGCCGGTCCACTCCCGCCAGGCGGCACCGAGATCGACGAGCCGGAGAGGATGGTCCGGACCGCCCCGCTCGGCATCGTAGGTCGCCCGTAGCGCGGCATCACCGATGATCACTGCGGCATCCGCCTCCCGCAGCATCGACGGCAGGTCCGGCGGCATCGTCACATACTCCGGTCGCAGGCCGTAGCGCTCCTCCAGCAACATCCGGGCGAGCAGCACGCTGGTCCTGGACGTCGAGCCGAGCGCGACGGTCCGGATCTCCACGAGCGGCGCCGCCGTGCCCAGCACGACGGACAGGACCGGACCGTCGGAGCCGACCGCGAGGTCGGGCAGCACGACGAGCTCGTCGGCATGCCGGAGGTACTCCACCAGGCTGATCGGACCGATATCGAGATCGCCGGCGACCAGCGCGTCGTTCAGCCGGTCCGGGGTGTCCTTCGTCAGCTCGATGTCGAGCAGAGCACCGGAGTGGACCAGTCCCCAGTACAGCGGCAGGCAGTTCAGAAACTGGATGTGCCCCACCCGGGGACGGGCCTGGGTATCGCCATCGTTGTCCGCTCCGGCTCCGGTCAACGCCGTCCGCCCCGGCGCTCCTCCATGACCTCGATGACCACGCGGCGCTGGCGCAACGCCAGGGGATAGCTGAGCAGCCCGCTGAACACCACGGCCAGGGCGAAGGCCAGCAGCCCGCGCACCCCCAGCAGCAGGACCACGGCCAGCACCGCTCCGAAGAGCAGCACGCGTACCGCGAAGTACCGCAGGTTGATGCCAAGCAGGCCGCGCTCGCCCGCCTGGCCCGATCCGGTCAGCGAGTCAGGCATCGCTCCCTGTGGCCACGAAACCCGCTGTGGCCACGGAACCAACCGCCTACGCGGTTGCACCATCACGTCCTCCGTCTCTTCGTCGGCACCCAGCCGAGCCGGCGCAGCACGGTCGGGAAGAAGCCCAGCCCCAGGAAGACGACGAACAGACCCAGCAGACCGGCGGCGCCGATCGGCAGACCGATCCAGTCGAGCACCACGTACCCGGCCACCCCCGGAAACAGGATCACCAGGAAGGCAAGCACAAAGATCGATCCGATGCCGGGTGCTCCGGGGTGCCGGACAGGCCCGGGACTCCCGAGCGCCGGCGACTCCTCGGATCCGCGGGCCGGCCCCGGCCCGTCCCCGGTGCCCATCCGGTCCACCGGTCAGGCGTCGATCGAGGTCGGGACGTCACGCCGAGCCGGGTCGGGACCGTCGTAGACACGGATCTCCCGGTAGCGGGTGTCCCGCTCGACCGGGCGGAAGCCGGCGTCGCGGATGATTGCGAGCAGATCCTCGCGGGTCATGGTGTGCGGCGTCCCGAACCGGTCCGCATCGTGCGTGATCTTGTACTCGACAACGGAACCGTCGAGGTCGTCAGCGCCGAAGTTCAACGCGAGCTGCGCCGTGGTGAGGCCGTGCATCACCCAGAAGCACTTGATGTGATCCACGTTGTCGAACAGCAGCCGGGAGACGGCGAACGTCTTCAACGCCTCGACCCCCGTCGCCATCGGCTGGTTCATCAACCGGTTGCGCGGGTCACCGGCGGCGTCGTGCTGGAAGCGCAGCGGAATGAAGACCGTGAACCCGCCCGTGGAATCCTGCAGCTCACGCAGCCGCAGCACGTGGTCCACCCGGTGCCGGGGCTCCTCAATGTGCCCGTACAGCATCGTGCACGGGGTGCGCAGGCCCTTGGCGTGGGCGAGCCGGTGGATGCGCGACCAGTCCTCCCAGTGCGTCTCGTGACCGACGATCTTCTGGCGGACCTCCCAGTCGAAGATCTCCGCACCGCCGCCGGTGAGCGACTCGAGTCCCGCATCGATGAGCTCGTCGAGAATCTCGTCGGCGGACAGGCCGCTGATCTTCTCGAACCAGTGGATCTCGGTAGCGGTGAACGCCTTCAACGCGACGCCGGGCAGCGCCTTGCCGAGCTCCCGCAGCGAGCGCGGATAGTAGCGCCAGGGCAGCGTCGGATGCAGACCGTTGACGATGTGCAGCTCGGTGATCCCGGCCGGCTCCATCTCCTTCGCCAGCCGGACAGCTTCCTCGATGCGCATGGTGTAAGCATCGGACTCACCGGGCTTGCGCTGGAACGAGCAGTACGCGCAGGACGCCGAGCAGACGTTCGTCAGGTTCAGATGCCGGTTGACGTTGAAAAAGGTCTTGTCGCCGTTCTTTCTGGTGCGAACCTCGTGGGCGAGACCGCCCAACCAGACGAGGTCGTCGCTGGCGTACAGCGCCTCCCCGTCGGCACGGCTCAGCCTCTCGCCGACGGAAACCTTGGCCTCGATCTCCCGCTTGAGCCCAGCATCCATGCCTTCTAGCCTAGCCCGCAGCTCTCGGCGTCCTCGGAGGCGAGCACAGCTACCCGGTCACAGCCGCCCCGCGATCCGGCGGGGCATCCGGATTACTCGCGGCTACCCGCCGTTCCCGGTGTTCCCGCCGTTCCCGGTGTTCCCGGCATCCGGGCGCTGAGCGGCCCGCTGTGCGGCCCTGCGCTGCATCCGCCCGAGCGGCCAGGTCAGCAGTCCGGCGACGGCGAACCCAATGAGCAGCGCCATCAGCAGGTTCAGCCCCACGGTCACCAGGATTACGGTGATCACGGCGAGGGCGGCGACGCGGGTCAGGAAGTACGGCAGTTGCGCACGCAGGTTCACGTCCTGCGGCGCGGGCCGCTCGGCGCGAGTGGGACGACCCGGCCGCGCCGAGGCGCCGCGGCCCCCCGCCGAGGCGGGTCTGCGTGCCGTGGCCCCGTCCACCCCGCCGGTTCCGCGGCCCCGGTTCCTCGCCGGTCCGCGCCCACCCGTGGCCATATCGTCCTCATCCCGCCGGCACCGCGGCCCCGGTCGGGGCCCGTTCCCGACAACTGTGCCTGTCCGGGCGGGGCCTGCGCCAGGGGGAACAGGCGTCACCCGGCCGGTGGCGCCGCCTCGACGTCCGCCAGGTCACGGCGGCCCGGCAGGTCACAGCGGCCCGGCAGGTCACAGCGGGCGCCGCCGAGCTCGCCGGTCCAACGCCGGAAGAGCGTGTGCGGCACGTCGGCGGCGTCGAGCACCCGCCCGGCCACGAAGTCGACGAGATCGCCGGCCGTCCGTACGCCCGCGTAAAATCCCGGGCTCGCCGCGGCCACCACCGCCCCGGCGTCGTGCAGGTCCAACATGTGGCGCAGCGTCGCGCGGGTGTAGGGCATCTCCCGCGGGACGACGATCAGACAGCGGCCTTCCTTGAGCGTGACATCCGCCGACCGCTGCAACAGATCCTTGGACAATCCCAGGGTGATGCCGGCTAGGCAGGCCGTGCTCGCCGGGACGACGATCATCCCGCGGGTCGGGTACGAACCGCTGCTCGTCGGCGCCCCCAGATCACCCGGGGCATGTACCTCGACGAGGGTGGACACCGTATCGGCCAGCGCGTCACGATCGGCCCGCCGCGCCGACACACCCTCTGGAGGTGACACCCCGCCCAGGGGCATGGACAACCACGTGACCAGGACTTTCGCCCAGGCGGAGTCACGCCAGGCGATGCCCGTCTCATCGAGCAGGGTCAGGCGGGCCGCGCGGGACAGCACCAGATCGACTGGCAGCCGGGCGGCCAGCAGGCCACGCAGCACCGCGGCCGCGTAGGGGGTTCCACTGGCGCCGCTCACCCCGACCACCCACGGCAGGCGCGGTCCGGCCTCCTCCTCGGGGGCACTGAAAACATCGGCCATGACGAATCCGACGCTCAGACGGCCAGGCCACGGCTGGCGAGATCGACGACGGCGAAGAGGAACAGGACGATGCCGACGAATCCGTTCGCGGTGAGGAAGGCCCGGTTGACCCGCGACAGGTCGTTCGGGGACACAATGGCGTGCTCATAGCAGAATGCCGCCGCCGTCAGCACGAGCCCGGCCCACCACCACGCACCAGCGTTGTCCAGCAGCCCGTAGACGATGAACAACGCAAAGGTGATCATATGCGTAACCGTGGAGCCAATGAGCGCGGCCCGCACCCCGAACCGGGCCGGCACCGCACGCACGCCGATGCGCCGGTCGACCTCGGCATCCTGGCAGGCATAGATCACGTCGAAGCCGCCGATCCAGCTACCGACCGCGAGGCCGAGCACCAGTGCGGCCCAGGACCACTCGCCGGTGACCGCGATCCACGCGCCGACCGGGGCCACCGCCTGGGCGATGCCGAGCACGGCGTGCGGGAAGTCGGTGAACCGTTTCGCGTAGGGGTAGACGACGAGCGGCGCGACAGCGACCGGCGCGAGCAGCAGGCAGAGCCAGGACAGGGCCGCGGCGGCGGTGAGGAAGACGGCGAGCGCGACCGCGGCGCCGACGACCGCCGTGCGCACCGAGACCACGCCGGTGACCAGCTCTCGGTTCGCCGTCCTCGGATTACGGGCGTCGATCGCGCGATCGATGACCCGGTTTGCGGCCATGGCGAAGGTTCGGGCCGCGACCATCGCCACGCTGACGAGGGCGAGGTCCGACCAGTGCACCGACCGGGAATCCGCGAACGAGGCGGCGAGCGCCGCGATGTAGGCGAACGGCAGCGCGAAGACCGAGTGCTCGATGACGACGAGCCGCAGGAACGCCCGTACCCGGCCGGCGGCGTGTCCCGGGCCGGCTCCCGACCCTCGCCCGACCGGCTCCGACGCGCCCGGCACCCACGCGGCGTCACTCACCGCAATCACCACTCCTTGTTCCTTGCCTATCCAGAGGCCCTAGCGTCCTTTTTGTCTTTGTCCCTCTGGATAAGCAAGGCAAACGGAGGACGGTCACAGTCCATACTCCTTCCATCGGCGGGTGACCCGTTCGCGGACCGCCTCGTCCATGACGATCTCCTCCGGCCAGCCGCCGTTGCGCCGGTAACCCTCGCTCGGTAGCTTGCGGGTCGCGTCCACACCAACCTTGCCGCCCCAGAACTGCTCGTAGGCGGCGTGGTCGAGATGGTCCACCGGCCCGATGGTCGTGATCAGGTCGTGGGCATAGTCGACGTTGCCGAAGGCGCGCCAGGCGACCTCGTGGTAGTCGTGCACGTCGCAGTCGGCGTCGACGACCACGATCAGCTTCGACAACGACAGCAGCCCGGCTCCCCAGACCGCGTTCATCACCTTCTGCGCGTGCTTCGGATAACGCTTCTCGATGGAGACGATGCAGCAGTTGTGGAACACCCCCGCCTCAGGCAGGTCGTAATCGACGATCTCGGGGATCATCATCCTGACCAGCGGCAGGAAGATCCGTTCGGTGGCCTTGCCCATCGGACCGTCCTCCTGCGGCGGCCGACCGACCACGATCGTCTGGAACACCGGGTCACGCTGCGTCGTCATCACGTCGACGTGCAGCGCCGGGAACGGTTCGACGGGGGTGTAGAAGCCGGTGTGGTCGCCGAACGGCCCCTCGGGCAGCCGCTCCCCCGGCTCGAGCCAGCCCTCGAGCACCACTTGTGCGTTCGCGGGCACCCGCAGCGGGACGGAGAGGCAGTCGATCATCTCCACCCGCTCGCCGCGCAGGTAACCGGCGAACAGGTACTCGTCGAGGTCGGTGGGCAGTGGCGCGGACGCGGCGTAGGTGACCGCCGGGTCGCACCCGAACGCGATCGCGACCGGCAGCCGCTCCCCACGCCGCTCGGCGACCGCGTGATGCGCGTTGGAGTCCTTGTGGATCTGCCAGTGCATGCCGACGGTGCGTGCGTCGTGGCGTTGCAACCGGTACATCCCGAGGTTGCGCGCCCCGGTCTCGGGGTGCTTCGTGTGCGTCAGACCGAGGTTGAGGAAGGCCCCGCCGTCGTTCGGCCAGGCGTGCACCCCCGGCAGCCGGAACAGGTCGACGTCCGGACCCTTGAGGATGACGTCCTGGCAGGGCGCGGTCCGGACCCGGCGGGGCGGGATCGAGGCGAGCGACGCCGCCTTGCCGAACGCCTCGCGCAACCCGGACAGGCCGATCGGCAGCTGCGGGCGCAGCAGCGCGCCGAGCCGTTCACCGATGTCATCCAGCGCCTCGACGCCGAGCGCGGCAGCCATCCGCTCCTCGGTGCCGAACACGTTGATCGCCAGCGGCATGTCGGCGCCGGCCGGGGACTCGAACAGCAGAGCCGGCCCGCGCTCCCGTACCACCCGGGTCACGATCTCGGTGACCTCGAGACGCGGGTCGACGGGTACGGTGACGCGGCGCAGATCCTTCCGCCTTTCGAGATGAGCAAGGAACGCACGCAGATCCGCCCAGGCCATGACCTCCATCCTCGCAGTCGCCACGGGTGGATGCCCGACCGCCCACAGGTGGTCACGATCCCAGTTCAACACGTCACGCCACGGGCACGACCGCGTCGGATAACGGACCGGAGGGACGAGGAGTCGGCGCGGAAGGCACACTAGAGGTACACGGGCCGGCCATCACCACGACATGTACGTCCGCCGCAGGCCATAGCGGACGGTACGTGCTCGCCTGACCCATCTGGTGGGGTCGCCCGTCCGTGACGCCACCCGTCCGTGACGTCGCCACGGGTCGGGGGTTTCGCCACGGGTCGGGATTAGATGCCCGCGGATCGGATGTTCCATACCTGACAGGTCACGACGAGAATAACGATCAAGAAAAGCAGGAAGGAGCGACCGGCCGGTGCTGGGCCTCGCGCTGACGTTTGTGATCATTGGCGTTTGGGCTTACGCGATCATCGATGTCTTCGGGACACCCCCCGAGGAGGTTCGGATCATGCCCAAACTCGCGTGGATCGTAGCAGTGATCTTCCTTGGTATCTTCGGCACCGCCGGATGGTTCTTCTTCGGTCGGCCTCGCGCGAACAGCGCCGGCGGGCGACCGCTGCGCCGGCCGGTCTCCGACCACCCGGCCTTCGGGCAACGATCGTCCTGGGGCGTCGACAGCCGGCGTGATGGCGGCTTCAACCGGTACAGCGCACGGACGGGCACCCGCCGGGCCGCCGTCCGGCCGAAGGGTCCCGACGACGACCCGGACTTCATGCGGGAACTG
The DNA here is from genome assembly GCF_977947065.1 of Frankia sp. CgJB1. Taxonomy (NCBI): domain Bacteria; kingdom Bacillati; phylum Actinomycetota; class Actinomycetes; order Frankiales; family Frankiaceae; genus Frankia; species Frankia sp. CgJB1. The sequence continues at coordinate 1,151 of NZ_CDWTNB010000084.1, read as the reverse complement.
TCCGCCCGGATCCGCAAGGGCGAGGCCGGACCGCCGCCGTCGTCGTCCCACGGCTGAGCCGCCTGGACGCGGGGGATCCAGGGGCACGAGCCCGCGGCTGACCGGCTCCGCGTACCGGGACGAGCGGCGGTCCGTCGTTCCGGTACGCGGCCGAGCGGGGTGTTCTCCGCAGGCTGCAGGTAACCCGCCCGTTCTCCCCGACGGGGCCAGACCGGGACCAGGGACCAGCAGCCGCGGGGAGGGTCAGATGCCGGCGTAGGAGTGCAGCCCCGAGATGATCAGATTCACCAGGTAGTAGTCCACGAACAGGGCGCTGAAGGCCAGCAGCGAGATCGTCGCGGCCCGCCGCCCACGCCATCCAGCCGTCGCGCGGGCGTGCAGGTAGGCGGCGTAGCAGACCCAGGTGATGAACGACCACGTCTCCTTGGGGTCCCACCCCCAGTAGCGGCCCCATGCCGCCTCCGCCCAGATCGCCCCGGCAATGATCGCGAAGGTCCAGATCGGGAACGCGAACGCGATGACCCGGTAGGATAGTGTGTCGAGCGCCGTTGACGACGGCAGGCGCATGACGATGCCGCCCCGGCGCTGCATGGCCCGGCTCGCGTCAGCCCGTCCGGCCGCGACCTCGGCCAGCCGGTTTTCCCAACGCTCCTTGATGAGGAACAACACCGTGGTCACGGCGGAGACCAGGAATACCCCGCTGGCGACGATCGCACCGACCACATGGATCTTGAGCCAGTACGAGTTGAGCGCGGGCACCAGCGGTCCCGCGGCGACATAGAGCACGGTGCCGGCGAAACCGAGCGAGAGCACGACCGGCAGCATGACGAAGACGCCCAGCCACCGGACCGGCTGCCGGATCATCAGGCCGAGAAACGTCGTGACCGCGATCAGACAGATCATCGACGAGAACTCGTACATGTTGCCCCAGGGCACCCGCTCCGCCGCGAGGCCACGAGTGATGACGGACCCCAGGTGCAACGTCCAGCCGACGACCGTCAGCGCGACGGCGATCCGCCCGATCCGCCGGGCACGCGCGGGAACCGCCACGTCGCCGTCGTTACCGGCGGCCAGCGTGTGCGCGGCGTTCGCCCGCCGCCGGACAGCTTCGCTCTCCCGGGCCCGGGCCGCCGCGAGGGCCACGGCGGCGG
>NZ_CDWTNB010000083.1:0-17175 GCF_977947065.1 Frankia sp. CgJB1 | reverse complement strand
TTACAACTCAACTGATCACAAAAGTCGGGTTGGAGTACTAGACTGCCAGGAATGCTCCGGGGTCGGATCTGCCGTGGTGACCGGGCCCAGCGGCCTAAGGTGGCCGGACGCGACCGAGCAGGAGCCGGACTGGACCGAACCGGCGTGGTGTGTCCGGTCGTCAGGCACATCCGCGCGGCGGAAGGTGACACGGGATGATCGAAGCGCAGGGATTCACGGCCTCACCGGGGCATACTGACCTCGGACGGCCTGGCAGCGGTCTGGACGCCATCGACGTGCGCCGGATTGAGGCCGTGTGCGCGCCGCTGCGCGCGTTGCACACCGAGGGTCTCCTCGCCGGCCTGTTCGACGGCCTCGACGAGGCGGCGGCCCTCGTTGATCTGGTGACACGGTACTGTGTCCTGGACCACGCGGCGCTGCTGATCGCCGTGGACGACTTCGAGGCCGCGCTCGCGGCGTTGCCCGCTCTCGGCGTGCGGCCGAGCACGCTGGTGCCCAGCGTCATCGTGAAGGCCCGGCTGGCCGAGCGCTACGCGGTGCGCGCGGAGCTGCTCGACGTGCGTCTCACCCACGCCGCGCTGCGGTCCAGTGCGGGCGCGGACCGCACGTTGGAGATCTTCATGCTCCGGCGGACACCTGGGCTACCGGCCGGGCTCATCGAGCAGGAACGCGTGTTCGAGCTCGAGCGGCACTTCGCGATGCGGCTCCCGGACCCAAATCCGGTCATCATCGAGGGACTGCGCTGGGTGTTGCGGACCCGGGCCGAGTTCCACTGGGACGGTGGCGGCTACAACCCGCATGACCGGCCGGCTGCCGGAGGTACGAACGTGCTGTACTTTTTGCGTCTCGCGCCGGACGGTAAGGGAGGTGTCCGCCGCGAGCGGCTGGAAATCAAGTTCTTCGGCGATTTCTCCGCCATCGCGGACACACATCTCGCCCCGTGCGCCGACGGCGCGCCCGCGTGGGAGGTGTCGCCCGGTGCGCCGCACGCATGGTCAACCCGCCCACGTAGGCTGTGATCAGCACGCCGGGCGCCCGCCGCAGCGGTGACTCCACTGGAGGACGAGCACGACTCAGGCCTCCACCTCCTCAGGCCCCGAGGAGTAGCGCCCAGACCGCCAGGCTCACGAACGATAGCGGAACCCCGACTCCCACCAGCAGGCTTGGCAACGGTGCCGCGAGTTCGTGACGGGCGGCGATGAGTGCGCCGGCGACCATCGGGGGCATCGCCACCTCGAAGAGGGCCACCCGCACGTCATGATCTCTGACGGTCCCCGTCAGTGCGTAGATCCCCACCACGAGCGCGGGCGCGGCGACCAGCTTGATGCCGAGGCCGAGGGCCAGCTCTCGCCACCACACCCGGACCGCACGCACCTGGAGTTGCAGACCGATGGAGAACAGGGCGAGTGGGGTGAGGGTGCCACCAAGCGACCCCAGTGCGGCGTTCAGCCAGTCCGGGAACGTCACCGGCCGCAGGACGAGCGCGGCTACCAGGGCGATCAGCGCCGGAGCGGTGAAGACCCGACGGGCGAGCTCGGCGCGGGAAAGCGATGCGCCGGCACTGATCGTGACCGTCCCGAGGACCACCGTGTTCAGCAGCAGGAAGGAACCGAGCTGATCCACGAGCACGGCGACCGGGACCGACGACGCGCCGAAGAAGGCGGTCACCATCGGGAGGCCGACGAAGCTTGTGTTCGCCACTGCGGTTGTGGCGATCAGAGCGACGACGACCTCCCGCGGCATCCGCAACGCTCGTCCGGCCAGCACGTAGCCGGCCGTCGTCAGGACGAAGAGCAGATAGGGCGCGGCGATGACGAGCGCGAGGTTCGGCGGGAAGACGATGCCGTGCATGGCGCGCAGCGTCAGAGCGGGCAGGGCCACGTCCAGCAGCCAGATGTTGATCACATGGGCGGTGTCCGCGGGCAGTCGTCCGCGGTGCCGGACCCCGATGCCCGCCACCAGGCCGACGAGGAGCACGATCAGTGCGGACATTCGGCCATCGTGGCAGCCGGGGTTCCCGGAAGGCGCCGGGATGCGCCGGGCGTGGGACAGGCCACGCGGCCGGCCTGGGGCGGGGACCGGTGCGCGGATGGATCACGGCCGGTGGGTCCGGCGGCGCCGGTGCCGTCGCAGTAGCCGGGGCAGCAGGATGTTGGCGGCGAACAGCACGGCGGCGAGGACGTAGTTGCCCGCACCCAGCCGTTCCTGGCCGGGCAGGGGAAGCAGCGTGTACGTGATCAGAACAACGGCGGACAGCAGCAGGGTGCCGACCATCACCCCGCCGATCCAGGGGGGCGAGTCGGTCATCGAACGGGACCGCCGGCCCGCGGGCGACGGCGTCACGCCACCTGTTTGCACGGGTCTTGCTCCTCGATGTGACCGGCGTTCTGTTGTCAGCGTATATGACACGTGGCAGGCTCACTGTCCAGTTGTGGTGCGCCGTCAGGGGTTTTCGCCCCCTGGTGGCGGTCGGCGCGGTCGGCGGTCCAGCCGGCAAATCGGAGGTACCGATGGCGGCACCTGTCCTCACCGCGCCCGGCGGCCTCGCCTGGCGGGACGGCAAGCGGTACATGTGGCTCACCGCAATCATCGTCCCGTTGCTGGCCATCGTGGGATACGGACTGTGGCATCGAACGGGTGTCGGGCTGTACTGGTGGATCACCCCGCTCTTCGTCTTCGTCCTGGTTCCGCTGCTCGACATGACCACACCGCCGGATCCGGTCAATCCACCGGAGGAGATCCGGGCCGCGCTGGAGACCGACCGTTACTACCGCCGGTGCACGTATCTCTACCTGCCGCTGGCGGGCGTCGGCCTGGTGCTGGGCGCCTCGGCCTGGGCGAACGGCGACCTGTTGTGGTCCGCCCGGATCGGAGTGGTGGTGTCGGTCGGCACCGTGACCGGGGTGGGCATCACCACCGCGCACGAGCTCGGCCACAAGCGAGGGATTTTCGAGCGGTGGTTGGCGAGGTTGATGCTGGCGCCGACCGCGTACGGTCACTTCTCCGTAGAGCACAACCGGGGCCATCACGTGCGGGTAGCGACGGCGGCGGACCCGGCGAGTGCCCGGTTGGGGGAGAGCTTCTGGCGGTTCTGGCCGCGGACCGTCGTCGGTAGTCTGCGTTCCGCCTGGTCGCTGGAGGCCGCCCGGCTGCGGTTGCGCGGCCGACGGATCTGGTCGGTGCGCAACGAGGTCGTGCTCGGCTGGTTGCTCACCGCAGTGTTGTTCGCGACGCTGGCCGTCGCGTTCGGGCCGGCCGTGCTCGTCTTCCTCGTCGCCCAGGCGGCCTTCGGGTTCACCTTGTTGGAGGGGATCAACTACATCGAGCACTACGGCCTGGCCCGGGAGCTGACCCCGAGCGGGCGTTATGAGAAGGTCGATCCCCGGCACAGCTGGAACAGCGATGCCGTGATCAGCAATCTGGCGCTCTATCAGTTGCAGCGACACAGCGACCACCACGCCAACCCGACCCGGCGCTACCAGGCACTGCGGTCCTTCGAGGCCTCTCCCCAGCTACCGGCGGGGTACGCTACGCTCCTGCTCGCGGCGTATCTCCCGCCGGTGTGGTTTCGGCTGATGGACGACCGCGTTGTCGAGCATTACGGCGGGGACGTCACCCGGGCGAACCTGCACCCCGTGCGCCGGGCCGCTCTGCTGACCCGGTACCGGCCGCCGTCCGGTACCGAGGCCGTCCGGTACCGAGGCCGACGGGCCTCCGTCCCGGGGCGGTGCTCGTGGGTGAGCACTTCCTCGAAGAACGCACGGTAACCGCGCAGAGTCGTCCGTGGGATCGCCGGTCGGCAAGGGTTCCGACGGGGATCTGTCAGCTTTGGCCGGATTCCTCGGAGGTGCTCTGCTTGGCGGCGGCGTCCTGATCGGCCGGCCGAGGAGGAGCCGAGCCACCGAGATGCGCGGGCAGCCACCAGTCCGGCTCGCCCGGCGCGGGCCGCGGGTAGCGGCGCTGCGCATCGTCGAGCAGCTCGTTCATCATCTTCTCCAGCAGCGCCGTGCCGTCGCGGCCCTTACCCAGTTCCGTGGGCTGGACGGGCCTGCCTACCGTGATCGAGACGCGGACGCCGATCGCGTCCCGCAGGCTGAAGGGCCGTCCCTTGGTGAAAATGCGCTGGCTGCCCCAGAGAATCACCGGGATCACCGGTACCTTCGTGTGAGCGGCCATCCGGGCCGCCCCGGTCTTGAATGTCGCCAGACAGTAACTCGGGCTGATCGTCGCCTCGGGGAAGACGCCCACGAGTTCCCCGGCTCGCAGTGCGTCGAGGGCGTGGCGCAGAGACGCCGCGCCGGCCTCCCGGTCGACCGGGATGTGGTGCATGCCGCGCATGAGCGGCCCGCTGATCCGGTGGTCGAAGACTGCCTTCTTGGCCATGAACCGGACCAGCCGACGCTCCGCGATCCAGAACGGCAGACCCGCGAGCGCGAAGTCCAGGTACGAGACGTGATTGATCAGGACGATGCCGCCCCCCGATGCCGGGATGTTCTCCGTGCCCTGGATGTCAAGACGCAGGCGCAGTGCGCCGAAAAGTCCCCGCACCATGCTGACCACCGGCCGGTAGACGTACTCCGCCACGACGGGCCACTCCTCGATGTTCCTCGCGGTCTCACCGGTGTGCCGAATGCGACACGACCTTACCCCCACCCCCTGACACCGGTCGTCGTGGATGTCCGGCGATACCGCGGTCCGGTTTCACCGGAAGGCGACGTCGCGTGCGGGCGGGGGGCAGGATCGATGATGTTCGTATCAGACGTCTGTGGAGGAGCGGGACCAACCGCGCGGATGAGGGAGAGAGAACGGAAATGGAGATTCTGCGCCGGGGCATCGCGGCGCAGCCGGCGCCGCCGCAGTGGGTGCTCGTCGTTGCCGCGATTCTGGCGGCCCTGACGGTACTCAGCGACCGCCTATGGCCGATATCTAGATATGTGATAACAATTGCACACGAAGGTGGACATGCCCTGGCCGCGGTCGCGACCGGGCGCCGCCTGGCTGGCGTTCGGCTGCATTCGGACACCTCCGGAGTGACCGTGTCCTCCGGGCGGCCGACCGGTGCGGGTGTCGTCGTGACCGTCGCCGCCGGCTACACGGCACCGTCCCTGCTCGGTCTCGGAGCTGCGGGCCTGCTGGCCACCGGCCGGACGAGTCTGCTGCTGCAGTTGTGCGTGGCGCTGCTGCTGGCGATGCTGCTCGTGATCCGCAACGGTTTCGGGGCCCTGTCCGTGCTAGGGAGTACCGCGGGAATCCTGGCGGTCTCCTGGTTCGCGCCGCAGAGCGTGCGCGCCGGATTCGCCGCGTACATTGCGTGCTTCCTGCTGCTGGGCGCGATCCGCCCGGTGATCGAGGTGCAGCGGGGGCGCCGTCGGCGCCGGGCCGGGGATTCCGATCCGGATCAGCTCGCACGGCTGACCGGACTGCCCCCGACGCTCTGGGTCGGGTTCTTCGGCCTGGTCAATCTCGGCGCGCTGGCCGGTGGCCTCGCCGCGCTGTTCGGGTGACTTTCGCGTTTGGGCGACCCTCGCGTTCGGGCGACCTCCGCGCGGAACCTGCGACCTGTCGGACCCGGGTGCCACGCTGGCGCCATGTGCGGTCGGTACACCCAGAAGCTGAAGACCGACGACCTCGCCGCGGCGATGTCCGCTCACGACGAGACTGCCGGCGCGGTGACGGAGAACTACAACGTGGCGCCCACCTCGACGATGCCGATCGTCGTCGCCGAGCCGCGTGAGCTCCCGGACGGCGCTTTTCGGGGTGAGGCGCACCTCCCTCCGGCCGGGAAGCCGCCTCCGGCCGGCCGGACCGAGCGGGTCCTTCGCCTCGCGACCTGGGGGCTGGTGCCGTCCTGGGCCAAGGACCGGACGATCGGCGCAAAGATGATCAATGCGCGGTCGGAGACGGCGGCGACCAAGCCGGCGTTCCGGTCGGCCTTCGCCGCACGGCGCTGCCTCGTCCCGGCGACCGGGTTCTACGAGTGGTTCCATCCGGGTGGCGGCTCGCGGCGGGGGCAACCCTTCTACATCCGTCCCGCGGGCCATCCCGCAACCGGCGGGATCTTCGCGTTCGCGGGTCTCTACGAGGTCTGGCGCCGGGGTGAGGCCCCGCTGGTGACCTTCACGATCCTCACGACCGGAGCCGCCGCGGGGCTGGAGTTCCTGCACGACCGCTCGCCGGTGATCCTGCCCGAGGCCGCCTGGGATCGCTGGATGGATCCCTCGGTCCGCGATCCCGCCGCGTTCGCCTCGCTGCTGCGGCCGGCGCCGGCCGGGGTGGTCGCGGCGCATCCGGTCGCAGCCGAGGTGGGCAGTGTCCGGAACAAGGGTCGTCATCTCATCGATCCCGTCGAGATCGATCCGGTGGTCGCCGCGGCCGTCGCGCAGGCGGGCGGGCGGCTCTCGCGGTGGACCCGGAGCGGTCCGGTGGTTCCGTCGGCGGTGGTGCCGGTTCGTCCGCGCGGGTGGGCGGCACCGTCGATCTGTCGTTGTTCGGTATCGACCCGGTTGATACCCCCGTCAATGCCCCGGGCAAAGGCACTGCCGCCGGGCCGGGAGGCGGGTGACCCGGCGGGCGCGCTCGGCAATCGCGGGTTGATCCGCCGGAAATCCGGAGAACGGATGGTCGCCGGAGGTCAGGAGTGACCGCGCGGGCGAAGCGCGAGCCCGAGCGCGATCTCGGTGACGCCGGTGACGATCAGTTGGATTCCGAAGATCACCGCTAGTGCCATGATCGTCGCTTCCGGCCAGGTCAGCGCCAGTACGCCGAGGACGATACTGAGCGCGGCCAGGATGAGCGGACCGGCGATGCCGCGACCGGTCCCGCGCGAGGATCTGCTCGCCCAGGTCACCAGGGCCCGGACGACCCCGGTGATGATCAGTATCGCGCCGACGAGCAGCGCGACGACTCGGAGGGTGGCTCCCGGCCACAGCAGCACGATGACGCCGCCGACCGCAAGCATGATCCCAAACAGGGCAGTCCCCGCGGTGTTCTCTGACCGGACCGCGGCGATCGTCTCGCTGATGCCGGAGAGCACGAGTGCCACTCCGGCGAGGACCGCCAGTGTGCCGGCGGTCGCGAAGGGGTTCGTGATCAGTAGAAGTCCCAGCACGGTGACCGCCGCACCGAGCAGGAGCAACGCCGGCCACAGCGTGCTGGGGGCTTGCTGACGTCGGTGCTGCCGGTAGATCGTGGCCATCGAGGCACCTCCCCGGGTTGGGGCTCCGCCCGGAAATGCGCGGGCCGCTCTCGTCAGAAGGTCTCTACCCGGTTCTGGTGAGCCGCTACCGCGACTCATACTCCCGGCCGGCTGCCGGCGGGGTTGGTGCGCCGTGGAGGGTTCGAGCGGTCGGATCCGTTTCGGAGGCGTGCCCTCCAGGGAGTCGGACCGACCGCCACGCCGTGATCAGCTATCGGAGATATTGATCGCCTCGGTTGGGCAGGAGTCGACAGCCTCCTGGATGTCGTCCCACCTGGCGTCGTCGGGTTCCTCGTCGAGGAGGTAGAGGAAGCCGTCGTCGCGGATCTCGAACACGTCCGGGACGAGACGGACACAGGTTCCGCTGCTCGCGCAGCGGTCGTGGTCGACAATCACGCGCATCGGCGCACCTCCCAGTGGTGCTCCCACAATCAGTGTCGAGCGGACCTTACCGCCGAGCCCATGGCTGCGACAGAACCGGGACCCCGGCAGGCCACTGGGCGGGGGCTGTGGACGACGGGCGGCTGTCCACAGGACGGCGGCAAGCGGAGCGGGAGCCGCCGTGATCGATCTACGGTCCAGTCATGGTCGAATCCACCCCTGGTCCCGGGTACCCGCCGCCGGCCCCGCCGCCGCGCTTCCCCGTCCGCGCATTTCCGTCTGAACCGTCCGTTTCATCGCGATGGCCATCGCTGGACCTGCTGCCGTCGGACGACGCCACCGTGCCGCTGCGTCCGCCGGACCCACCAGTAGACGGCTCGGCTGGTGGATCCCGCCGCGTTCGCGACGCCACGTTCACCAAAGACGAGCAGGAGATCGGTGGCGACAAGTCCGACCTGGTCGGGATTCGCGAGGGCGTGTTCCTCGATGAGGACCGGGCCGCCGACGGATGGGCCGCGGACGAGCTTGCGGCGGACGGGGCCGATCTTGATCGGCCGGTCGCCGGTCGAACGGATCGGCGCCGCCCGCTCCACCCCCATCCAGTCCACCCCCGTCCGGGGCGCGAGATGGACGATGGCGAGGACGAAGGCGGCCGGGGACCTGATCGCGGGCCATCGGCTGGCCGGACGGCGCCGGGAGTTCCGCGGGGCGATCTGGTCGGCGTCATCCGCAGGCGGCTTCCAGCTACGCTGCATGGCATCGTGGTGGCGCCGGCAGCCCGGGCCGCCCTCGTTCTCGCGTTGGTCGCCCTCGCCGCCGCGCTCATGACCGCCTGGTTCTCCTGGCAGCACCGCCCGGTACCGCTCGCCTCCTCCGAGGTCGGTACCCTCCGGACGGGGGAGTCGGCGGCGGCTGGCAACGCCCGGTCGGACCACTCGGACCACGGGGCCACCGGTCCCACCTCCGCCATGGATACGAACGTGGCCTCGGCACCGACGACCAGGGCCGCCCGCACCGGGGCGAGCGGCAAGGTGGTGGTCGACGTCGCCGGCCGGGTGGCCCGGCCGGGTGTCGTCCGGCTCCCGGCGGGCGCGCGTGTGGTGGATGCGATCGAACGCGCCGGGGGAGCGCTCCCGGGCACCGACACGACCGGCCTTGCCCTGGCCCGGATGTTGGTCGACGGGGAACAGGTCCTCGTCGATGGCAGGCCCGGCCCGGCGCCGCCTGGGCAACCCGCAGGTACCGGCCTCGGGCCCGTCGGCGGGAGCACCGCGAGCGCCGCCGGTTCCACCGCGGCGACCGGTCCGATCGACCTGAACGCCGCGACCGCCGAGCAGCTTGACGGTCTGCCCGGGGTTGGGCCCGTGCTGGCTCGCCGCATCGTCGAGTGGCGCACGGCGCACGGGCCCTTCCGGTCGCCCGAGCAGCTCGCGGAGGTGACCGGAGTCGGCGACAAGCGGCTGGCCGATCTGCTGCCATTGCTGAAGGTTTGACGCTCCGGTGGTCGACGTCGGGATGGAGACGGGACTCGCGCTGCCGGAACGGCCGTCCGGGGCTTCCCGTCCGATGGACGCCCGGCTGGTGGGCCCGGCGGTCATGGCCTGGGCCGGCGCGGCGGTTGCCGGCACCTGGCCGCCGTCCGTTCCGTTGCTGGGCGCCGCCGGTGCGGTGCTCGTCGCGGCTCCGGTGTTCCTGCTGGTCCGGGTCCGCCCGCGGGGCGCTCGGCCGACTCGCCCAGGACCGGGCGGCGATCGGGCCGAGGTGGCTACGGGCGGGTCCCGTCCGTCGCAGTCGCAGTCGCAGTCGCAGTCGCCGGTGCCGTCGCAGCCGCGTAGCGCGCCGCTCACCCGGGGCGTCGGGTGGCGCTCCGCCGTCGCCGTCGTCGTTCTCACGGCCCTCGTCTTCCTGGCCGCCGGGTTTTTCGCGGGTGGACTGGCGGCTCGTCCACGTGACAGCGGCCCGCTCGCCGATCTGGTCCGGCATGGCCGTCTGGTCACAGCCGAGGTCGTCGTCACCGACGATCCCCGCGCCACCTCCTCGTCCACCGCGGTCCGGACGGGAACCGGGCCCGGAGCCGGAGAGGGGGCCGGGGAGGGGGCTGGCGGCGCCGATCGCGTGACCTTCGTGATCTCCGTCCGGGCGGAGCGCCTCACCGCGCCCCCGGCGGATCTGCGGGTCCGGGCCCCGATGGTTCTGCTCGCGCGGGGCGGCGGTTGGGGCGCTCTGCTGCCCAGCCAGCACCTGGTCGTCTCCGGCAGGCTCGCCGAACCTCGGGTCGGTGACACCGTGGCCGCCGTTCTGTTCGCCAACGGCCCACCGCGGACCCGCGGCGGGCCCACCATGATCCAACGAATCGCCGGGGGGCTACGGGCCGGGCTGCGTCGAGCCGCTGGGGGACTGCCCGAACCGCGTCGCGGGCTGCTACCCGGCCTCGTGGTCGGCGACGTCTCCGGGCTCGACGACGCGGTGCGCGCGGACTTCCGCGCCGCCGGAATGTCCCATCTGACGGCCGTGTCCGGTAGCAACGTCGCCATCGTGACGGCCTCGGCGCTCTACCTCATGGGATGGACCGGGCGTGGGTCACGGTCGCGCGCCGCGGTGGGAGCCCTCGCCCTCGTCGGGTTCGTCGTGCTCGCCCGGCCCTCGGCCAGCGTGCTGCGTGCCGGGGCGATGGGTCTGGTCGGCCTGCTCGGGCTCGCCATTGGCCGTCCCAGGGCGGTGCTGCCCTCCCTGGCGGCGAGCGTGATCGTCTTAGTCCTGGTGGATCCCGCGCTCGCCCTCTCGGTCGGCTTCGCGCTGTCCGTCCTCGCCACGGCCGGAATGATCGTTTTTGCGCCGGGCTGGCGGGACGCGCTCGCTCGGCGGCTGCCGGCGCGGATCGCCGAGGTGCTCGCCGTCGCGGCCGCCGCCCAGCTGGCGTGCACCCCGGTGTTGGCCTGGACCGGTGGGGGGCTGAGCCTCGTGGCGGTGCCCGCGAACGTCTTGGCCGTGCCCGCCGTCGCACCGGCGACCGTGCTGGGGGTACTGACGCTGGTCGTGGCGGCGGTGTCGCCGTCAGCAGCCGGGCTGCTCGCGCACCTCGCCGATCTGCCGTGCTGGTGGCTGGTGACGGTCGCCGGCCGGTGCGCCGATCTTCCTGCCGCGACGCTGCCGTGGCCCACGGGGGTGATGGGAGCGGGCGCGGTCGCCGGTGTCGCCGGGCTTGTGGTGGCGACGCTGCGGAGGCGGGTGCCGCGGCGACTGGTCGCCGCGGCCCTGGTCGGCCTGCTCCTGGCGCGATGCGCCGTTGCCGGGCGGCTGGCGCCGTGGCCGCCGCCCGGCTGGCGCCTGGTCGCCTGCGACGTCGGTCAGGGCGACGCCCTCGTGCTGTCGGCGGGACCGGGCACCGCGGTGCTGGTCGATGCCGGCCCCGATCCGGCCCTGCTGACCCGCTGCCTCTCCGACCTCGGCGTGCGACGGATACCGGTGGTCATTCTCAGTCACTTCCACGCCGATCACGTCGAGGGGCTGCCGGCCGTGCTCGGCCGGCTTCCGGTGGGGGAGGTACTCAGCAGCCCGCTGGGGGAACCCGTTCTCCAGTGGCATCGGGTCCAACAGTGGACCCGGCGGGCCGGTGTGCCGCTGCGGACGGCCGTCATCGACTCCCGGGCACGGGTGGGGGCGGTCTCCTGGACCGTCCTGGCTCCGCGCACCGTGTTGCACGGCACCGAGAGCGATCCCAACAACGCGAGCCTGGTGCTCTCCGCACGGGTGGGGGAGGTGACCATCCTGCTCACCGGGGATGTGGAGCCGCCGGCCCAGCGGATGTTGACCGGCAGGCCGGGGGATCGGACGGCTCTACGAGCCGACGTGCTCAAGGTGCCCCATCACGGCGCCGCGGATCAGGACGTCACCTTCCTCGCGGCGACCGGGGCCCGATTTGCCCTGATCAGTGTCGGCACCGGGAACAGCTATGGTCATCCCGCGCGGTCCACCCTGCGGACGCTGCGCCGGTCCGGCATGGCCGTCGCCCGGACCGACCGCGACGGCGCGGTGGCGGTGGTCGCCGCGGCGGCACCCGCCGGGTCCGCCGAGTCCGGGTCCGCCGAGTCCGGGTCGCCGGCGGGAGCCGCCTCCGGGTCGGGGGCGCGGGTCCGCGTCTCGGTGGTGCTCCGCCGGCCTGGGGGCGGATCGTGACATGCTCACCTGCGTGTCCTCCTCTGAACTGCCGCCGCTCGTCCTCGTCACCGGCGACGAGGATCTACTCGTCGGTCGAGCCGTGCGCGGGGTTCTCGACGCGGCTCGGGCCCGTGATCCCGACGTCGAGGTCGTCGACCGGGCGGCCGGTGAGCTCAGCGAAGCCGATCTGATCGACCTCGGCGCCACCTCGATGTTCGGAGGTGGCCGGGTGATGGTCGTCCGTGGCACGCAGGACCTCGCCGAGGATCTGCGTGACGCGTTGCTGGAGTACATCGGTCGTCCGCTCGACGACGTCGTGCTCGTCGTCGTCCACAGCGGAGCGGTGAAGAACCGCAAACTCGCGGACGCGATGAAGGCCGCGGGAGCGCGGGTCGTGCCAGCAGTGAAGATCACCAAGCCGCGGGAGCGTCACGATTTCGTCGTCGCCGAAGTGCGGCGTCTCGGCGGCCGGGTCAGCGAGGGCGCGGTGCGCGCCCTGCTCGACGCGGTCGGCGGTGATCTGCGTGAGCTCGCCGCCGTTTGCGATCAGCTCGTGGCCGACACCGACGGGCTGCTCGACGAGGCCGCGGTGGCCCGTTTCCACCGGGGCCGGGCCGAGGCCAGCGGGTTCGCCGTCGCGGACGCGATCATCGGCGGCGACCTGCCGCAGGCGTTGACGCTGCTGCGTCAGTCCCTGGAGGGGGGTACCGCGGCCGTACTGGTCTCCAGTGCCGTCGCCGGTGGTCTGCGTGACCTCGCCCGGGTGGCGTCCGCGGGTCCTGGCTCGAAGTGGGATCTCGCCCGAGCCCTGGGCATGCCGGACTGGAAGGTCGAGAAGGCGCAGCGCTCCGCCCGAGCCTGGTCGGACCGGGGTCTCGGCCAGGCCCTGCGGGCGGCCGCCGAGGCCGACGCTGGCGTCAAGGGCACTGCGGTCGACGCCGGTTACGCCTTGGAGAAACTGTTGCGCGAGGTCGCCGTGGCCAGGTCGGGTGGGCGGGCCCGGGCGGCCGGGAGCCGGGGATGACCGACGGTCCGGGAGCCGGTGCCGGCCTCGTCGTGGCTCCCCAGCCGGCCGTCGACCCTGACGCCCCGCCGCCGGGCGGCTGGTTCGGCCTGCGGGTGCTACCTGCGGGCTGGATGCGGGGACTGCTCATGATCGTGACTGGGCTGGTCACGGTGGTGATTGCACTTGGTGATCTTGCGAGCGCCTGGGTGGTCGGTGTCCTCCCGCTGACCGTCGGCGCGATGGTTGCCTATCACGAGGTGCTTGAGCGGCTGATCCGGCCGGACGACGTCTCGGCGGAACCGGCCCCCCCACTGCAGCCCGGAGCCCGTTCCATGCCGTGCAGCGGGCTCTGACCGGACGAGAGGCCTGACCGGCGGGTGGACACGCGGAAAGGCCGGGACGCCTGCGGCGCTCCGGCTGTAGGAAGACGACTCAGCTGGCGGCCAAGTCGGCATGCGCGCGAGCCAGTGCCGACTTCTTGTTGGCGGCCTGGTTGGCGTGAATGACACCCTTGCTGACGGCCTTGTCCAGCTTACGGGACGCGATCCGCAGCGTCTCGTCGGCGCGCTCGACGTCACCGGCCTCCACGGCGTCGCGGAAGCGACGCACGTGCGTCTTGAGTTCCGACTTCACAGCTTTGTTGCGCAGCCGCCGCTTCTCGTTGGTGAGGTTGCGCTTGATCTGCGACTTGATGTTGGCCACGCGGGAGAACCTCTGATTTGTCGAGTCGGGGTGGTGCGGACAGTTTATAGTACGCGCCGCACGGAATGGCGAGCAGATCATGACCGGACGACGATACGGCCCGTCACGGATGCGGTCCGTCACGGACGGCACTCAGATTATCAAACCCCCGCGCGCCGGCGCACCGGCGCACCGGCGCGCGCGGCTCCTGGCACGATGAAGGTGGTCGACCCAGATCTCGGCATGGGCGGCTCCACCGTGATCACCGCGAGCGAAACGAGAACTCTCCGCGTGTCCACAGCCCCGCACCTGGCGCCCGGCGCCGACCCGGCGATGATCCGCAACTTCTGCATCATCGCCCACATCGACCACGGCAAGTCGACCCTTGCCGATCGGATGCTTGGTGTGACCGGTGTCGTGGAGGCGCGCAACATGCGCGCGCAGTATCTCGACCGCATGGACATCGAGCGTGAGCGTGGGATCACCATCAAGGCCCAGAACGTGCGCCTGCCATGGCGGGCCGACGATGGTCGGGACTACATCCTGCATCTCATCGACACGCCGGGCCACGTTGACTTCAGTTACGAGGTGAGCCGTTCGCTCGCGGCCTGCGAGGGCGCGGTGCTGCTGGTCGACGCGGCCCAGGGCATCGAAGCGCAGACTCTGGCGAACCTGTACCTGGCGATTGAGAACGACCTGACCATCGTTCCGGTACTCAACAAGATCGATCTTCCGGCGGCCCAGCCGGAGAAGTACGCCGAGGAGATCGCGACGATTATCGGCTGCGAACCGGGCGAGGTGCTCCGCGTGTCCGGCAAGACCGGCCAGGGGGTGCCGGAGCTGCTCAACGAGATCGTGCGCCGGGTGCCCGCCCCGGTCGGCGATCCGGACGGTCCGGCTCGTGCGATGATCTTCGACAGCGTCTACGACATCTACCGCGGCGTCATCACCTATGTACGGGTGGTCGATGGCACGCTGACCACCCGCGACCGGTGTCTGATGATGTCGACCGGCGCGAGCCACGAGACCCTCGAGGTAGGTGTCATCTCGCCGGACCCCCATCCGACCGGGTCGCTGTCGGTCGGCGAGGTCGGCTACGTCATCCCTGGGGTCAAGGACGTCCGGCAGGCCCGGGTCGGCGACACCATCACCACTACCCGGCGGCCGGCGACGGAGATGCTCGGTGGCTATCGGGATCCGTTGCCGATGGTGTACTCCGGGCTGTATTCGATCGACAGCAGCGAGTATCCCGCGCTGCGCGAGGCTCTCGACAAGCTTCAGCTCAACGACGCCGCCCTGACCTACGAACCGGAAACCTCCGCGGCACTGGGGTTCGGATTCCGGTGCGGCTTCCTGGGCCTGCTGCATCTGGAGATCGTCCGGGAGCGGTTGGAGCGCGAGTTCAACCTCACCCTCATCTCCACGGCCCCGAACGTCGTCTACCGGGTGGTCATGGAGGACCTTTCCGAGGTCACAGTGACCAATCCCAGTGACTGGCCGGGTGGGAAGATCGCCGAGGTGTACGAGCCCGTCGTCGAGGCGATGATGCTGCTGCCGACCGGCTTCGTCGGGGCGGTGATGGAACTGTGCCAGGGCCGGCGCGGCGTCCTGAAGGGGATGGACTATCTGTCGACCGACCGGGTGGAACTCAAGTACACGTTGCCCCTCGGTGAGATCATCTTCGACTTCTTCGACGCCCTGAAGTCCAGGACCCGGGGCTATGCCAGCCTCGACTACGAGCCGGCGGGGGAGCAGCTGGCCGATCTGGTGAAGGTCGACATCCTGTTGCAGGGGGAGACCGTCGATGCCTTCTCGGCAATCGTGCACCGTGAGAAGGCCTACGCTTACGGCGTGTCCATGACGACCAAGCTGCGCGAGCTGATTCCGCGTCAGCAGTTCGAGGTGCCGATCCAGGCGGCGATCGGCAGCCGGATCATCGCGCGGGAGAACATCCGCGCCATCCGCAAGGACGTGCTCGCCAAGTGCTACGGCGGCGACATCACCCGCAAGCGCAAGCTGCTCGAGAAGCAGAAGGAGGGCAAGAAGCGGATGAAGACGATCGGTCGGGTCGAGGTGCCACAGGAGGCCTTCATCGCGGCGCTGTCCACGGACACCGGCAAGCCGGCGGTGAAGTGAGTCCGGTGCGGGGCCGACGCGGGACCGTGGCGCCATCTGTCTGTTCGGCCGCTCGGCCGCTCAGCCGGTCGGCAGGGGGGTGGCCGGGAGACGGATCGGTTCGGTGGCCGGTTCGGAGAACGACAGGCCCGCGACGGGGGCGGCGGCGCTGGAACGGTACACGGTGGTTCGGGGTGGGAGCAGTTCGAAGATCTCGTCGAGAACGGCCCTGGCGTCGTCGTCCATGACCGGATCTTTTCGCACCGACGTCGATCGGTCCACGGTGAACCACCCATATTTTCCCTTCTGTGCCCAACGATGACAAAATGTCATTATACTTGGCCAGCTTCGCCGAAGCGGGTATTCCGGCCTTATCTCCAGGTGGTCCTCGTGTGGCCATCCTTGGCCCGCCGACGCGGTTGACAAACGTAGCGTTGCCGCGAGAGCACACGTTGGGGGCACACTGGGGGCATGCCACAAAAGCCTCCCGACGGCTCGCCTCCGCCGGACGACGGTGCCCTCCCGGCTGCCGCGCTGGCCGAGGTGACCCGGCGACCGTTCGGGGTCTACGTGCATGTGCCCTACTGTGCGGCGCGCTGCGGCTACTGCGACTTCAACACCTACACGGCGGCCGACCTGGGCGGCGCACTGGTGTCGTCGGTGGGCCTCACGACGTTCGTCGACATCGCGACCGGCGAGGTCCGGCTCGCGCGTACCGTGCTTGGTGAGCAGGAGCTCGTGATCTCCACGGTCTTCGTCGGTGGCGGCACGCCGACCCTGTTGACCGCTGACGATCTCGGGCGGCTGTTGCGGATCCTGGACGACGGGTTCGGGTTGGCGCCCGACGCGGAGATCACTACCGAGGCGAATCCGGAGTCGGTGGATCCGGCGCAACTGGAGCAGCTGCGCGCCGCCGGTTACACCCGGATCTCCTTTGGCATGCAGAGTAGCCGTCCGCACGTCCTCGCCGCCCTGGACCGGCGGCACACCCCCGGCCGCGTGCCCGAGGTGATGCGCTGGGCCCGCAAGGCCGGCTTTGACCAGGTCAGCCTGGACCTCATCTACGGGGCTCCGGGCGAGTCGGAGGCGGACTGGGCGGCGAGCCTGGACGCGGCGATCCAGCTCGGCCCGGACCACGTCAGTGCCTACGCGCTGACGGTTGAGGAGGGCACGAAACTGTCCCGTCGGGTCCGCCGGGGCGAGCTGCTCGAACCCGACGACGACCTGCTTGCCGACCGCTACCTGCAGGCCGATGACGCTCTGTGCGCGGCCGGCCTGACCAGCTACGAGGTCAGCAACTGGTCGCGGGGGGCCGGTACCTGGTGCCGGCATAATCTGGGGTACTGGCGCGGAGATCACTGGTGGGGGATCGGTCCGGGCGCGCACAGCCACGTCGGCGGGGTGCGATGGTGGAACGTGCGTCATCCGGCGGAGTACGCGGCCCGGCTGGGGGCCGGGCGCAGTCCCGCGGCCGCCCGGGAGGAGCTCGACGCGCAGGCCCGCAGGGTCGAGCGGGTCATGCTGGGCGTCCGGTTGGCCGAGGGACTGGCCGTCGGTGAGCTGGACGGGGCCGGCCGGGAGGCCGCCGCCGGGCTCGCGAAGTCCGGCCTGGTGGAACTCGGTGCCCTGGAGTTCGGCC
>NZ_CDWTNB010000082.1:0-17460 GCF_977947065.1 Frankia sp. CgJB1 | reverse complement strand
GGGCTGGCCAAACCCATGAAGCCCCAGACCGCAGCTTGATCAACTTAGCGGAAATGGCATTGGGTCCAGCCCGCCCGACTGGTGGTCCTTCCGGGAACGTTCCGCGGCAACGGCGACACCGCTGTCGAGGGCCATGACTCCCCCGAGGCCTCCCCCGATCGCGGCACCATCGCCGAAGCCGAGCAGCCCGGCGCCCCGCAGCACCCTGCGGCGGTGGGGACCGGTCGGGCGGTTCTCCCGGACCGCATCCGCCGCATCGGCGATATCCGTTACATCGGCAGCGTCCACCACATCCGTAATGTCCGACATATCCGCCCTACCGACCCTATTGGACATACCGGTCTCAGACCTACCGGTTCCATCCGTCCTGTCGCTCACGGGATCCGTACCGGCGCCGCAGTGAGATCCGACATCATCCTCGGGCCGGCGTCAAGGCGGCGATTGTTACCGAAGGCCACCCGGATGAGCCGTCCGGTGAGGTGTTCGCATGAGTCATAGGGCAGTTCCACGATGTCCGTGAGAAGATGATCCGCCGTGGAGGGCGCCGTCGACCACTGCGGGACGCTCGGCAAACGCCCCGGTCGACCGGGGCTAACCCTCCATACTTCTCCGGGCGACGGGTTCGCCCCGGCGACGGGCCAGACCCCATCGTGCACTCGAGTTCAGTCCGCGCAGCGCCCTGCGCACGGCCGGGTGCTGGCTGGCACGGTGCACCGGGTAGCGCCACGGCGGCTGTTCGCCCTGGCGCGACGCCATCGAGTAGGCGAACGACACCGGATCCTGATCGAGGTATGGGTCCACCCGTTCGAACCAGGCCATGCTCATCCGCGCCGCCGCCTGCAGAGGACCCAGGGCCGCCCGGCCCCGCCGGTCGAAATCTCGCAGCGCGGCCGGCAGATCGCCGCCGCTGTCGTACATGCTCTGCGCGAGCGCGACCGCATCGACGATCGCGAGCGCCGTGCCCGACCCGAAGGCGAAATGCGTGGTGTGGGCGGCGTCACCGATCAACACGACGTTGTCGTGGTACCAGCTCCGGTTGGTGACATCGGCGAAACGCAGCCACCGCGCCGCCCGGCCGCGGCACTGGCTGATCAGCGGATGGCCGTCCAACGGACCAGAGAAGATCTTTTCCAGCATCCGCGGCGCGTCCTCGGCGCTCAGGCGATCAAGGCCGAGTCCCTTCCACGTCCGCTGGGAGCATTCCACAATGCAGGTGCTGATACCGGCGCTGGACGTATAGGCGTGGAACCAGATCCATCCTGCGGAGGTCCGTTCGAAGGCGAAGGTGAAACTGTCGAAACGCTTGTCGGTGCCGAGCCAGATGTACGGGTTACCGCCGATCTCGACCTTGGTACCGAAATCGTCCTGGGCCATCTGGCGCACCCGGCTGTTCGCGCCGTCGGACGCCACGACGAGATCGGCGTCGGCGTACGGGCGCAGGTCGTCTACCTCGTGCCGGTACTCCACCTCGACGCCGAGATCGGTGGCCCGCCGGGCGAGGATCTCGAGCAACGCGGCCCGCTGCAGGCTGAAGCCGTAGCCGGTGAGATATGCCGCCCGCGATCCGCCCAGACTGATCCGCTGCTCCTGCCAGAGAGTGGACGCAGCCCGCAGGGCACGAGCGCTGCCTGGGTCGTTCCGGAAAAGGACGTCCAGAAGGTTATCCCAATACACAACCCCCCAGCCGTAGGTCGCCCCGGGCGGGTCGCGTTCGAGGACTGTGATCTCCTGGCTGGCGTCACGGCGTTTCGCCGAGATGGCGAAGTACAGTCCTGCTGGTCCGCCGCCCACACAGACGATCCTCACCGCAGGTGCCTCCTCCGTGTTCCTCCTCGGCGTGACCCGGACGGCGGGTGGCAACGACCGTTCGCCGGCTCGTCACCACCGTCGTCCCCGGAGAGGAGCACCGCCAACGGATGTCGTGGCGCCCACTTGTCGGGCTGCCCGGTTACCCCGCATTGTCGGGTTTTCCGGTTTCCCCGCATTGTCGGGTTTTCCGGTTTCCCCGCATTGTCGGGTTTTCCGAGTGTCAGATTGCTGGTCGGGTTGCTGGACTGTCGGGAGCCGGGATCACCAACGGCCCCAGCCACCCCAGTGGCCCCAGTGGCCCCAACGCCCCCAGCCACCCCAGTGGCCCCAGCCACCCCAGTGGCCCCAGCCCCAGCCCCCGAAGAAACCGGTGACCTGCCGGAACGAGCCCTCGGCCCGGAGCGTCGGTGCCTCATACGTTGCTTTCATGCCGGATTCCTCCGTCCGACTTCGATTTATTCGGTCTATGTGACTCTCGGCGATCCAGACAACACAGTGGCCGCCGTCGGTGTCCCACCTCCGACCGCCACTTACCGCCTGTGACCAACCATCTTCGATTCTGCTCCTTTGCTGTCCATTGCTGGTTCATCGCCGGTTCGGTGGCACCATCGGGAGTCGCGGTGGAGACGGGCGCCGATCGAGAAGATCATCGCTGTAGCCGGCCGAAGCTCCGGCTCACGGGCCGGCACCCGTCGGAGGCCCCACCGCCGCACCAAAGGCGCCATGCGGGGCAGGAGGGGTTATCGGATCGATCTCGGCGTCGATCTCGAGAAGATGGCCTTGCGGGACAGTCCGAGGCTGTTGGGACCCTACGGATCTGGTCGTCGGGAAGCCCACCACGCTGGCACAGCCAGGTCCGGCCCACGGCCCGGATCTCGGTCAACGAGGTGAATCGTCAACGAGGTGAAATGACGGCCGGCGGCGTCTTCGCCGGGCACACGCGAGTGCGAGTGCGGTCCTGCTGCAATCCTGTTGTGATCCTGTATACGGGAGCGTTAGGCGACGTCGCGGTCGCGCGCCTCCTCGGGCAGTAGGGTGCGCAGACCCAGAATGATGTTGGTGATCCCGAACTCGAACTCCTCCGGGACGGTGACGTCGGAAGGCTGCGCCGCCGCAGGGACCGCCGCGGCCGGCTCCTCGACGGGCCGCTCGGTGAGCAGGAAGCCCCGGGTGTATGTCGAGAGCGTGAGGAAAGCGTGCCAGGCCAGCGACGACGGGAATCCGGCATCCCGCAGCCCAGCCAGCAGTTCCGCCGCCCGAAGCCAGGAGGTGATGGTCTCCTGGTAGGTCGGACTGCCGCTACGACGCGTAATCAGGTCGCATTTCAGGTCGTCGACGGCGAGCAGCGCATAGAAATTTTTGAAGAACTCGCGGAGCATGTCCTCCCAGTCGTCACCACGGAGGGGAGGCATGCTCTCATAGAAAGAGACGAGTGTCTCCTCGGCCATGGCGTCGAGGAGTTCTCGCTTGCTCTTAAAATACCAGTAGATGCTGGTGACACCGACGTCGAGATACGCAGCCAGGCGGGGCATATCAACCGATCGACCGGCGCGTCCCGGCAAAACTCGAAGGCGCCCGCCAGAATCCCCGGGGCATTGATGGATCCCCGAGCACGCCGCGACCGGGGACGCTTCGATCCCGTGTTCACTGAGGAGGGCACGCACTAGCCTCCGCATCGTGGGGATGGCCCGGGAACGGCCCCGCTACCGCAGGACCACACCGAGTATTCTACCGGAAGGTTCTCCGGATGGCGTGAGATATCTGCCGCACCCGGCGGGCGCAGTGGTTCGCTCATGGTCAGGCGGCAGGATAGTCCCGGACCACCACAAGGCCACCCCGCCGAAGGCCGGCCGGACCGTCCCGCCCGGCACACCACACGCCGCCCCCAGCGCCATCGCCTCGCCGCAATCCGCGCTCTCACCACCGCCCCTCCCCATCACCCCCAACCCGCCAGCGCACCCCGCCCCCCAAACCGGACACCCACTTCAGTTCCACCCCACGCCCACTCCGACCCACGCCGAATCCACCAGCTCCGCACCACACGCCTACACTGACCGGAACAGTCACTGACCGGAACAGCGCGGCATCGCGACTCCACCCACCAGGCGACCGAAGACCAACAGCAGGAGGGTGAAAATGGCCATTCCGCGGCGCCAGGCAATCAGGATCGGCGCTTATCTCCTCAAGCAGAAACTCGCCAGGCGGGACAAGTTCCCGATCACCCTCGAACTCGAACCCCTGTTCGCATGTAACCTCGCCTACGAGGGCTGCGGCAAGATCCAACATCCCGCGGACGTGCTGAAACAGCGCATGCCCGTCGAGCAGGCGCTCGCCGCCGTCGACGAGTGCGGCGCCCCCGTGGTGTGCCTGGCAGGCGGCGAACCGCTGATGCACCCGCAGATCGAAGACATCGTGGCAGGCCTGGTGAAACGTAAGAAGTTCATCTACCTGTGCACGAACGCCCTCCTGATCCCACGCAAGATCGACAAGCTGCGCCCGTCACCGTACCTGTCCTTCGCGGTACACATCGATGGCCTCGAGGAACGCCACGACAAGTCCGTGGCCAAGCCGGGCGTGTTCGCCCAGGCCGTGGACAACATCAAAGAGGCGCAGCGCCGCGGCTTCCGCGTCACCACGAACACCACGTTCTTCAACACCGACACCCCCCAGACCGTGATCGAGGTGTTGGACTTCCTCAACAACGACCTCAACGTCGACGGGATGATGCTCTCCCCCGCCTACGCCTACGGGAAAGCCCCCGACCAGGACAGCTTCCTCGGGGTCAAGGAAACCCAGGAACTGTTCCGCAAGGCGTTCGCCGACGGCCGCCGCAAGAACTGGCGGATCAACCACTCCCCCCTGTTCCTGGACTTCCTCGAAGGAAAGATCGACTTCCCGTGCACGGCCTGGGGAATTCCGTCCTACTCCCTGTACGGCTGGCAGAAGCCGTGCTATCTGATGGGCGACGGCTACGCCAGGACCTACCAGGAACTCCTTGACACCACCGACTGGGAGGCCTACAGACGAGGCCGCGACCCGCGCTGCGCGAACTGCATGGCACACTGCGGCTACGAACCGACCGCCCTCGCGGCGACCCTGTCCTCCCTGCGGGAATCCATCCGCGCGGCCCGCTGAGACCGGCCCCGGGACCACCGGCCAGCCCCGGGAAACGACCTCGGTGCGGCGGCCGTCGCACCGAGGTCCTCCACCAGACACCCCCGGCTCGGATACGCCGGGAAGAGCGGCATAACGGGAAGAGCGGCATAAGCGGGATCCGACCCGAAACCGCATTATGACCCAATTATGACTACCTGCACCCCGACACTCACCCACCGCCCCCTCGCCGGTTCGGCGTCATGGGCCGCGGCGGCGCCCGTCTCGCCATCGTAGGGCTCGCGGGTCTTTGTAGGGTTCCCACAACACCTGGCCGCCGACATCGGTAGCGGCGGAGCTGTCCAGACCGCGCCCCGAGCTGGGAAGGTGACCCGGAGCGAGGATCGGAACCGCCTTTCTGGCGTTCCGCCCTCATCGTGACGGGAAGGGGTAATTAGTGGTTTACGACAAGATCGTGGTGACGGGTCTCGGTGCGATGACTCCACTCGGCGGCAACCTCGCCGCCACCTGGGACGGGCTGGTCGCGGGTGCCTCGGGTGTCGCGGTGATCGAAGACGAATGGGCGCGGGAGCTGCCGGTCCGACTCGCCGCCCGGCTGCCCGTCGACCCCGCGGCAACGCTGCCGGGCAAGGACAGCCGCAAGCTCGACCGCGGTGAACAGATGGCGATCGTCACCGCCCGGCAGGCATGGGCGGACGCGGGATCCCCCGAGGTCGCTCCCAAACGGCTCGCGGTCGTCATCGGCACCGGTTACGGCGGGGTGCAGTCCACCCTGGGCCAGCACCGCATCCTGGAGCAGGCCAGTGCGCGCCGGATATCCCCTCAAACGGTGATCATGCTGATGCCCAACGGCCCGGCGGCGTGGGTGAGCATCGACCTCGGTGCGAAGGCCGGCGCCCGCACCCCGGTCAGCGCCTGCGCGTCCGGCGCCGAGGCGATCGCCACCGGTATGGAGATGATCCAACACGGGCTGGCCGACGTCGTGGTCGCCGGCGGCGTCGAGGCGCCGGTCGACACGCTGCCGCTGGCAGCGTTCGCGCAGATGAAGGCCCTGTCGACCCGGCACGACGACCCGGCAGCCGCCTCCCGGCCCTTCGACGCCGACCGTGACGGTTTCGTGCTCGGCGAGGGCGCCGGCCTGCTGGTCCTGAAACGGGCCGGGTTCGCCGCCGCCCGCGGCGCCCGCGTGTACGCCGTCGCCGCCGGCGCGGCCACCAACTCCGACGCCCTCGACATCGTCACCGCCGACCCCGCCGGGCAGCGCAGGGCCATCGAGGCCGCACTGTCCGGCGCCGGCCTCACCCCCACCGATATCGGCCTCGTACACGCCCACGCCACCTCTACCCCCGTCGGTGACCCCTTGGAGGCCGAGGCGATCACTCAGACGATCGGCACCCATCCGGCGGTCACGGCCACCAAGTCGATGACCGGGCACATGCTCGGCGCCGCCGGCGCGGTGGGCGCCATCGCCACGGTGCTCAGCATCCGCGACGGCGTCATACCCCCAAGTACGCAACCTTGACCGGCTCGACCCGGCGATCAAGCTCGACGTCGTGTCCGGACAGGCCCGCCACGAGACCGTCCGCGCCGCCGTGGCCAACGCCTTCGGCTTCGGTGGGCACAATGTCTCCCTGGCGTTCACCGCCCCCTGAGTCTCCCTGGCATTCACCGCCCCCTGAACCGGCCGCGCCGGCCACGCCTGGCTGGACTCGAACGCGCTCCGGTCCCCGTCGTGTTTCCGCCCGCCCAGAGGCCTCACTTCCCATTACTGACCATTGCCGATCATTGCCGATCATTGCCGATCATTGCCGATCATTTCTTCCAGCAAGGGAACGGCGAAGACACCTTGCCGTCCTTCATGATCTAGAGCGGGGTTGAGAAGGTCACCCAGATGCGGCTGTGATCCAAAGGTGTCAGCCGTCGATGGTTGAGGCTAGGAGAACCCGTAATGATCTTATTGGGCGTGGGCGAGGAGGAGGGTGACGTCGTCGTAGCCGTCGTTGCGGTTGAGGAGGGTCAGTAGCCGGTCCGCGGTGGTGGACAGGTCGGCTGTTTCGGTGAGGATGCGCAGCAGGCGTCGGCAGCCCTCGCCGATGTCGACGGTGGGGGATTCGACGAGGCCGTCGGTGTAGAGGGCGAGGGTAGAGCCGGGGGGAAGCGGTGGCGGGTTTCGGTGAACGTCTGCTCGGTGACGCCGAGGATGATTCCGTGGGGGTCGTCGAGGAGGTCGGTGGTGCCGTCGGGGTGGCGCAGGGCGGGGGGGAGGTGGCCGCCGTTGGCCACGGTCAGGGTGCTGGTGGCCGGGTTCTGGATGGCGTAGGCGACACTGGCGATGGTGTCGATGCTGCGGGTGACGGCGTCGAGTTCGGTCAGCAGGGCGGCGGGGGGCAGGTCGAGGCGGGCGAGAGTGCGGGCGGCGGTGCGTAGCTGGCCCATGGCGGCGGCGGCGTTCAGGCCGCGGCCCATGACGTCGCCGATGACCAGCGCGACCCGTCCGGCCGGCAGGGGGATGACGTCGAACCAGTCGCCGCCGACCTCGGTGCCGCTGGTGCCGGGCTGGTAGCGCCAGGCCAGGTCGAGGGCGTCCAGGGTGGGGATGTCGCGGGGCAGCAGGGCGCGTTGCAGGATCAGGGCGGCGGTCCGCTGGTGGTCGAAGGCGTGGGCGTTCGCGATCGCGGTTGCGATCCGGCTGCCTAGTTCGGTGGCGGTCTGGGTGTCCTGCTCGCGGTAGGAGCGGGCCGCGGTGACGGCGAACCCGACGGTTCCCAGGCAGTGCGGGCCGGCCAGCAGCAGGACGATGATCGCGGATCGAAGGTGGGACTGCCGGGACAGGGCGGCCACGCTGCTCGCGAGTGCGTCGGGTGCGTCGGGGAGCCGTTCGTCTAGGTCGAGGCGGACCGGTTGGCGGGTGAGGAATACTCGTCCGACCTGGCGTCCGGTCATGTTGATTTTTGTGTCTGGTGGGGGGAGGGGCAGGTTGGGGGGTGGTCGGGGCAGGTCCGGGGAGCGGGCCCACACGGCTCGGCGAAGCAGCAGCGGGTCGGGCTCGGCCCCGGGGCGGCAGGGCTCGTCGGCGAGGTACAGCTCGCAGGCGTCGGCGAATTCCGGGACGACCAGCGTGACCATCTCCCGCAAGGTGGCCGACAGGTCCAGCGACGCGCCGAGCAGCCCGCTCGCCCGGCTCAGCAGCCGCAACCGCCGCAGTACCAGGTCACGTTCGGCCTGCGCGCGACGCTCGTCGGTCACGTCCACCGTCGTCACGCCGACCGCGATCCTGGCCCCGGTCGAGTCATACAGGGGATAGTAGGAGGCCCGCCAGATGCGCGGATTCGATGAGTCCGCCGGGGTTGCTCCGATGATCTCCTCGTCGAGGATCGCCTCACCGGTCGCCAACACCCGGCGGGACCGCTCCCAGCCGAGAGGGTCTATGTCCGAGGTCAACTCCGGGCCATACCCACCGATCATCTCCTCGGCGGGCAGGCCGGAGGCCCTGGCAGCCGCCTGGTTCACCGCCCGGTAGCGCAGGCCGCGGTCGAGGGCCGCAAATATGATCGGCGCCGTGTCGAACACCTGCAGACACAGCAGCGCATCTTCCCACCGGGCGAGTGCCCGCGGGGCCGGCCAGCCGAGCCAAGGCCCGCAGGTGTCGCCACGCACCTGACCATCGGGCTGCGGCGTCGGGTTCATGTCGGGACCAGTCCTGCCGGGGCCGGAGCCGCCGGTCACCGTCGGAGACTCAGGCGGGTGGATCTGCGTCCAAGTGCGCGACAATACCACCACCGGTGCGAACGGAAGCGGCAGCAGCACCCCGAAAGCAGCAGCACTCCAAAGACAGGGGATGCCGGGCCGGGTGCCGCCAGCGGGCCCTCCGTGCCTAGTGCGCCCGTGCCTGGTGCACCCGTGCGCGGTGGCACTACGACCCCGCTGGGCGCCGGGAGGTCCGACGGTCGGCGCGGGCCAAGACGACGGCCACGACCAGGTAGGGCACGCTCGCCGCGGCGAACAGCGGCCCCGGAGCCGCCCAGGTCGACCCCACCGCGTAGCCGGCGAACACGGCGACCGCCCCCACCTCGGAGCCGACCGCCGCCATCGAGGTGACCGTCGCCCTGGCCCGGTCGGGGATCACCGCCTGCAGCCGGGCGTCGGCCGTGGCGATCGCCCACTCGAAGATCCCAAACGCGACGGCGACGCCGACGGATCCCGCGGGACGATCGCTGATCGCCCCCACGGTCAGGCAGACCGCCGCGGTCGCAAGCAGCATCGGCATCCGCGCCGCCCCCCGGCCCGTGAACCAGCCGCCCACCAAGCCCCCGGCCGACACGAGCAGCACCCACAGCGCCACCTCGGCCGCCGGGGCACCCGTCGACGCGACGAGAAGCGGAACGTATTCGTCGAGCGCGGTGAAATCCGTGACGACCGCCACTACCACTAGGGCCCGGCGCACCGCGGGCACCCGTCCCGCCTCGGCCAGACCTGTCCGCCACACCGCCGCGAAGCCCCGGCCGGTCCCCGCATCGCCGTTCCGATCGCCGGGCCGGCCGCTACCAGTCTCGCCGCACTCCCCGGCCCTTGCGGCCCGCGCCGTCCTCCCGCTTCTTCCGTCAGGGCCGAACTCACCGCCACCAGAATGATCATCTTTGCGGTGATCAGGACCGTCCAAGTAGTCGGGGCCGTCGAGGTGTCCCCGGGAGTCGGGTAGCGACTGCCCCGAGCGGTACCCCAAGCAGGACCACGGCGACGCTGGCGATTCCCACGGCTCGGTAACCACCGGAAAGCGATGACGGGGAACGCGAGCCCGGTAGCGACGAGGACAGCGGCCGAGGCGAAGGATCGCGACCGGCCAATCAGCCTGGGATAGGCGGCGACCGCGTCCAGCCGGGTCAGTTCGGTGTAGACGACAGCCTGGAGCGTGCCCGACCGTAGTGCGCTGCCCGCCCCCCAGAACACGAACCCGGCGGCAAACGCCGCAAAGCATGGCTTAAACGTCCACAGCGCGAAACCGAGTGCCGCCAGCGCCGGACCGATCATCAACAGCAGCCGCCGAGAGACCGTATCCGCCCACAGCCCGGAAGGGATCTCCAGGAGGGAGGACGTCACCGACCACACGATGAACAGCGCGGAAATCTCCGCCGGCGACAACCCGGCGTCGACGAACAACAGCGGGTACACCGGGTAGAGTAGGACGAGCTCGTCGCAGAACGCGTAGGCGTACAGCCGGCGCGCGAGCCCGGACTCAGGTGCGGATCAACATCGCCAGACCATACTCCCCAGCCTAGCGCCGCAGCCGCGAAGTGGGCTACCCCGTTGCGTAGCCGGAGGCCGGCGAATTTGGGGGACCTGAGGACGGTCTGCGGGCTCTGGACCGTGCCTTGCTCCCCATAACGTGGCCGCCGCGCGATCAGGCGGACCCGTGTCCGGGACCCGGCCAGGTCGACGCGACGGTCAGGCGTCGAAGAGAGCGCTGACGGACTCGCCGTTGTGGATGCGGCGGATGGCCTCGGCGAGTGCCGGGGCAACCGTGAGGATCTTCAGCTTCGGCACCCGGTCCCCCGCCGGAATCGGCACCGTGTTCGTGCACACGATCTCGGCGACCTCGGGCTGGTCGCCGATGCGCTTAAGCGCACCCGCCGCGAACAGCCCGTGCGTGCACGCCACCCGCACCGACCGCACGTTCAGCTCACGCAGCCGCTCGAGCAGCTCGAGCACGGTGCTGCCCTTGGCGATCTCGTCGTCGAGCACGATGACGTCCCGGCCGGCCACGTCACCGATGACCGTGCTGATGCTGACCCGGTCGTCGGCGAAACGCTGCTTGGCCCCCGCCGCCACCCGCACCCCGAGCATCCGGGCGAACGCCGCCGCTTCCTTGGCGTTGCCGAGGTCCGGGGAGACCACCGTCGTGTTCGACAGCTCGTAGCGGCGGAAATGCGCGGCGAGTTCCCGCAATGCATGCAGATGATCCACCGGCACGCTGAAGAAACCGTGGACCTGCGGCGAGTGCAGGGTCATCGCGAGGACGCGGTTCGCACCCGCGGTGACGAGCAGGTCCGCGACCAGCCGCCCGCCGATCGAGATCCGCGGCGCGTCCTTCTTGTCCGAGCGGGCGTAGGCATAGTGCGGCAGCACGACCGTCGTGCGCGCCGCCGACGCCCCGCGCGCCGCGTCCAGCATCATCAGCAGCAGCAGCAGCTCGACGAGGTTCTCCTGCACCGGTGTGACCAGCGGCTGGATGAGGAACACGTCGCGTTCCCGGCAGTTCGCGGGAAGCTGGACCTCCAGGCAGTCGTTGGCAAAACGCTGCACCCGCACCCGATGCAGCGGCACGTCGAGGTGTGTGCAGATCTCCTCGGCGAGACTCGGACGGGCACTGCCGCTGAAGACGGCGATGTCTCGCACGAACCGCTCCTTGTTCCCTGTTCTCGGTGTCCCCGGGGTCTCTGTGTGTCCCCCGGGTCCCGGCGTGTCCGGTGTCCCGGTGTCCCGGTCGATGTCCGATGGACCCGCCCGTCCCGGATGGTACCGACCAGACGCCGAGTCATGCCGAGGTCCCTAGCGCCTCCCGGATCGGCACCCGAGTCCCGCCGCGCTTCACCGCATTGCCGTACACCCGCCCGGCCAGCCAGACCAGGGCCCCGATCAGCGCGAGCGTCAGCGCCATCGCGACCACCACCTGTCACCCCGCCACGCTGCCGATCCCGATCACCATCGGCATCAGGACCGGCGCGAACAGCGGAATCATCGCCAGCGCCAGGATTAGGCCGCTGTCCGGCGACCCCGGAAGCACCGAGATGCCCAGCACGTACGGGACGATGATCAATAAGATCATCGGCGCCGTGACCCCGCCGGCGTCCTCCTGCCGAGACACCAGCGCCCCGGCGGCCGCGAACAGCAGCGCATACACGGCGAACCCGAGCAGGTACCACAGCAGCGCCAGTGCGACCGATCCGATCGCGATCCCGGCCGGGATGTCGAGCTGCCCGGTCGCCAGGCCCAACGACACGCCGATCACCCCGATCAGCGTCAACTGACCGAGAGCCACGGCGCCGATCCCGATAACCTTGCCGGCCATCAGCTGCCACGGGCGCACCGTCGCCAGCAGCAGCTCCACCACCCGGCTGGTCTTCTCCTCGATCACCCCCTGCGCCACGGCCGGGCCGAAGATCAGCAGAGACAGGTAAATCAGCCCGCCGGAGAGCAGGCCGAGCAGCAGCCGGGCCCCGTCCCGTTCCGAGGCCGGCCGCAGGGCGCTGACCTGGACCGTGGCCGCGGACACGGCTCGCCCCACGACGGCCGGATCACCACCGAGCCCCACGACCTGGCGCTCGAGCGCGACCTGCCGGGCGGCGAGACTCAACACCGACGCCAGCCGGTCGCCGAGCTCCTTCTTGACGACCACCTGGTAGACGGCGTTCCCCGCCGCGCCAGAGGCCGCAACCACGCGGACGAACGCGTCGACGTCACCGTCGAGCACGGCCCGCTCGCCGGCCGCCCGATCCGCCACCGCACGGACCTCGACGTCCTCGCCCAGCGACCGGGCCGCAGCCTCGACCGTCGCCGCCTGCCGGGAGTCGACCGCGGTCAACGCGATCCGGCTCGCCGACGATCTGCCGGTCAGGGACATCAGCACCACCATGGCGCCGATCCCGAGGACGAACAGCCCCGTGGTGATCTGGAAGGCCCGCGACCTGGTCCTCGTCACGATCTCCCGCCGGGCGATCAGCCGGATCACCCGGCCCGACCCCTGCGCCGCGTCATCCGGCCCCCGCACGCTCACGCCGCGTTCTCCGGGAACGCCCCATTCCCCGGCTGCTGCCCGGCCTGCACGACGACGTTACGGAACAGCTCGGTCAGCGACGGCCGGCGACGACGGAACTCCCGCACCGGGCCCGTGGCCAGCGCTGCGCGCAGCACCGCCTGGTCGTCGACACCCACGGCGAGGCCCAGCACCGTCCGCGGCCCGTCCCGGTGACGCACGACGACCCCCGGTATCCCGTCGGCCCAGCCCGGCGGCGCCGCCGGCGCGTCCACCACCACCTGCAGATCACCGCCCGCGCGCAACTCGTCGACCGAACCGCAGGCGACTATCCGGCCCGCCCGCACGATCCCGACCCGGTCGCACAACCGCTCGACGAGATCGAGCTGATGGCTGGAGAACATCACCGGAACCCCGGCGGCGCGACGCTCCCGCAGCACCTCGCTCATCACATCGACGGCCACCGGGTCCAATCCGGAGAACGGCTCGTCGAGTATCAGGACGACCGGATCGTGCACGAGCGCGGCGGCCAGCTGCACCCGCTGCTGGTTACCGAGGCTGAGCTTCTGCGCCTCGTCGTCAACCGGCTGGACACCCCCAGCCGCTCGGTCCACCGCGCCACTGCGCGACGGGCCGCCGCCAACCCCATTCCATGCAGTTACGCGAGGTAGACGAGCTGCTCACCCACCCGCATCCGCGGGTACAGGCCGCGCTCCTCCGGCATGTAGCCGATCCGGCGGCGGGTACGCAACGTCAGCGGAACGCCGTCATAACGCACGACCCCGGAATCCGCCGCGAGCACCCCGAGGGCGATACGCATCGCCGTCGTCTTCCCGGCACCGTTGCTGCCGACGAACCCGAACAGCTCGCCGGCCCGCACCTCGAACGTCATCGACTCCAACGCGACGACGTCGCCGTACCGTTTCGACACCCCGTCGATCTCGAGCCGTCCGTCGCTCACCTGCACCACCTTTCCACTCCACGGCGTTCCGGGTAACGGTCAACCGTTGCCCCTGCCACGGGCTTCTCCGGCAAGGAGATTCTCTCTACCAGATGCTATTGGCGGTGGTTTTCATGATTGATTTTATGCGGTGCGACGATGTCAACACCGTTGATTATCAGGGTGCGCCCGGAGGAACGAACGGCAGGCCGGCGGGTGTGCCCTCGGCGAGCAGGCGGCGCAGGGCGCCGGTGTCGAGATGGTCGGCGACGAGGTCACCGAGGGCGTCGAGGCGGCGCTGCCGGACATCGGCGAAACGCGTGAACGCCGGGACGAACGAACGCCCCGCGGCCGTGGCCACGTCGGCGAGATAGGCGCGACGGAACGCGTCGTTCTCCAGCACTCCGTGCCAGCTCGTGCCGGCGACCGCGCCGACGCGCACCCCGTCCGCGGCGAACGGGGCGCCGTCCGGATGGCCCTCGACGGTCAGCCGCCCGTGCCGGATCTCATAGCCGGTCAGCGGCCGGCCGGCGGCATCGGTGGCCGCGCGGCGACCGAGCAGCTTCACCGGGTCGAACGTGGTGATGACCGGGAGCAGGCCGAGACCCTCGACCTCACCCGCACCCGATTCGACGTCGTCACGGATGCGACGGCCGAGCATCTGGTAGCCGCCACAGATACCCAGCACCGGGCGGGCGGCGGCGGCGCGCTCGGCGAGGGTCGCGGCGAGACCGCGGCGACGCAGCCAGCGCAGGTCCTCGACGGTGGAACGGGTGCCCGGCAGAATCACGAGGTCGGCGTCGACGAGCTCGTCCGATCGGGTGGCCAGGCGCACCGCGACCCCGGGCTCGGCGCGCAACGCGTCGATGTCGGTCACGTTCGACAGCCGGGGCAGCCGGATGACGGCGACCCGCAGCACCTCCCGCCGACCGCCGTGCGACCCGACTGCTGTCCCGGGCCCGGGGGAAGGCTCGGCATCGGGCTGGGGCTCAGCATCGGGGAAGGCGGCGAGGTCGAGGGAGTCCTCGACGTCCAGCCACAACCCCGCCTTCCAGGGGACGACGCCGTGCACCGGCCGGCCGGTGAGCCGTTCGATCTGGCGCAGCCCGGGTTCGAGCAGCCGGGCGTCGCCACGGAACCGATTGATCACCCAGCCGGCGACCAACGCCTGGTCGGCCGCATCGAGCAGGGCCAGCGTGCCGAACAGGGCGGCGAAGACCCCGCCCTTGTCGATGTCGCCGACCACGATCACCGGCAGGTTCGCGGCGCGTGCCAGGCCCATGTTGGCGATGTCGGTCGAGCGCAGGTTGATCTCCGCCGGGGAACCGGCCCCCTCGCAGATCACCGCGTCGAACCGGCCGCGCAGGTCGTCCAGGCACTCCAGGACGATCGCGGCCAGCCGTTCCTTGTACGGGCGGTAGCCGAGCGCGTTGACCTCGGCGACCGGGCGGCCCAGCACGACAAGCTGGCTGTGCCGCTGACCCCCCGGTTTGAGCAGCACCGGGTTCATCGCTGCCTCCGGTTCCACACCGGCCGCCGCTGCCTGCATCGCCTGGGCCCGGCCGATCTCCGCACCGTCGGCGGTGACCGCTGAGTTCAACGCCATGTTCTGCGCCTTGAACGGGGCGACCCGCACCCCCTCCCGCGCCAGCCACCGGCAGATCCCCGCGGTCAGCACACTCTTGCCGGCGTCCGACGCGGTCCCGGCGACCAACAGTCCCCCACTCACCGGCCGCGCTCCCTCCCCCCGAATCCAGAGCATCCGGATCCGGTACCGAGGCCGAGGCCCACCCGCGAGGTCAGGACGGAGGCGACCAGCCGCGCCACCGGAACCGCCGCCGTCAGCGCGACACACACCACGCTCACCGCCGCGGACAACCGGGCCGCGGCGGCGACGTCCGCGCCCTGCGGCCGCCGGCCGAACCCGAGCTCCGGCCGGTGCTCGACGCGGTAGGGGTAGCGCAGCTCTCCCCCGAGCCGCAGCCCCAGCGCCCCGGCGAACGCAGCTTCCACCATCCCGGCGTTGGGGCTGGGATGCGACCGGCCGTCCCGGCGCATGGCCCAGTACGCGTCGACCGCCGAACCGCCGACGACCGGGGCGCACGCGCAAGTCACCAGCGCGCACACCCGCGCCGGGAGCAGGTTCGCCAGATCGTCGAGGCGCGCCGCCGCCCAGCCGAAGCGTTCGTACCGGGGGCTGTGGTGCCCGATCATCGCGTCGAGGGTGTTGATCGCCCGGTAGGTGACCAGGCCGGGCAGTCCGGCGAGCGCCCCCCACCACAGTGGGGCGACCAGCGCGTCGGAGGTGTTCTCGGCGATGGACTCGATCGCGCCGCGGGCGATCCCGGCGGCGTCCAGCGACGCCGGGTCGCGTCCGCACAGCGCCGGGAGCCGTTCCCGGGCCGCGGCGAGATCGTCGGCGCGCAGCTCCTCGCCGAGGCGTCGGCCTTGACGGCGCAGCGAGGCACCACCGAGGACGGTCCACGTGACCGCCGCCGTGAGCGCGACGGCGCGTTCAGCGGCGCGTTCAGCGGCGCGTTCAGCGGCGACGGCAGGCACGGCGACCGCGGCGAGCAGCACCGCGGTGTGCAGCGCTCCGGCCGCCCGGCCGTCCCGGTAGAGCCGGTTCTCCAGCCGGGACGCGGCCCGCCCGAACCCGGCGACCGGATGCAGCCGCGCCGGGTCGGCGAGCAGCCCGTCCAGCACGGCGCCGAGGACCAGACCGAGCGCGCGCACCGCGCGGGAAGGGACCACGGCACGGGAAGGGACCATGGCTCAGACGCTCATCGCGTAAGCGACGACCCCGCGCCGGACGGCGTCCATCGCCGCCCGGGCGGTCCGGCGCACCCGCGCGCCGTCCGGCGCACCCGACGCACCCGGGTCCGGCTGCACCATCGGGGCGACCTGCGCGATCTGGTCAAGGATGTCGATGAGCTGGCGCATCCACCGGACGAAGTCGCCGGCGGTCAGTTCCACGGAGCTGTCGGTCAGCACCCGTTCCAACGCGCGGCCGGCGGCCCAGTCGTGCGCGACGGCGACGAATCCGAGCTCGGGCGGGCGCAGGAACGCGAACCGGTGGGCCTGCTCGGCCTCGGCGAGCCGCTCCGACAGCCGGACCATCTCAGCGAGGCAGTCGCGCAGCGCCACGCCGCCCGGCAGCGCCGGGACGCCGGCGTCGTCGCCGCGCGGCTCGAACACCAGCGTGGACACGGCGGCGGCCAGCGCCGGCGGGGTGAGATCGTCCCAGATGCCGGCGCGCAGGCATTCGGCGACGAGCAGGTCCTGCTCCGAGTAGATGCGCGCGAGCACCCGCCCGGCGGCGGTAACGCTGTCCCCGTCCAGGTAGCCGAGGTCCTCGAGCGCGGCACGGACCCGGTCGAACGTCTTCGCGACCGTGTTCGTCCGGCCCTCCACCTTCCGCGAGATCGCGGCGGTCTCCTTGACCAGCCGGTTGACCTGCTCGGCGGAACGCAGGTGCTCCTCGCGGCGCGGGCAGTCGTGCACCGGATGGGCGCGCAGGGCCCGGCGCAGCCGGGCGAGCTCGGCGTCGTCCGCCGCGGCCGAACGGACCCTGGCCCGCCGGCCCGGAGGGGCATCGGGGTTGACGTCGGCGGCGCGCAGGGAGGAGGCCAGATCCCGGCGCGACTGCGGCGAGCGCGGGTTGAACGACCGCGGCACCCGGACCCGGCCGAGCGGTTCGACGGCGACCGGGAAGTCAGTCAGGGACAGCCTGCGGACCTGCCTGTCCGCGGTGAGCACCACCGGCCGCGGGCCGTCGGCGGCGCTCGCGGCGGCGTCGGCGTCGAGCACGACGGCGAGCCCGCTGCGCCGCCCGGCGGGCACCCGC
>NZ_CDWTNB010000081.1:0-17765 GCF_977947065.1 Frankia sp. CgJB1 | reverse complement strand
AGAACGAGGCCGAGCAGGTTGCTCATCCGCCACGTCGTCGTGATGTGCCGGTCGAGGCTGTGGCTCTTGTACTGGGTCAGGACGCGATGCGCAGGTAGTCCGCGTTCACCAGGTTGGACAGCACGAAGTCAATCAGGCGGTACAGCCCACCGAAGGGGACGGCGGGCTTCGCCCGGTCCGCGGTCAGCGGCGCCAGCCGCCGTCCGGCACCCCCGGCCAGCACCAGACCGAGGACCAGCGGGCTCGGCACAGACAGGCTCCCGTCTTCCGGCTCGATCTCCGAACGACCGGCGGGGCCGGACACCACGTCACGATGCGGGAAGCCCCGCCGAAATGGGCCGATGACG
Source organism: Frankia sp. CgJB1 (assembly GCF_977947065.1). Taxonomy (NCBI): domain Bacteria; kingdom Bacillati; phylum Actinomycetota; class Actinomycetes; order Frankiales; family Frankiaceae; genus Frankia; species Frankia sp. CgJB1. The sequence continues at coordinate 17,418 of NZ_CDWTNB010000081.1, read as the reverse complement.
ACGCCGATCGCCTGGTTCCGACCCTACAAGCCTGGCGGGCGGACACGGGCGGAGTGAGCGGTGGTTGCTGGGTAGCCAGCCGTATGTTGCGTGAACCCCACCGGTTGTTCATCCGGTGGGCCGAGGGCGGACGGCAGCCCGAGGGCGGGCGGCCCGGCAGCCGGCGGCCCCGGCAGCCGGCGGCCGTCAGACGTTGAAGCCGAGCGCGCGCAGCTGCTCGCGACCGTCGTCGGTGATCTTGTCCGGTCCCCACGGCGGCATCCAGACCCAGTTGATGGTCACATCCGCGGCCAGCCCGTCCGGGCCATCGACCAGGGCGAAGCGGGTCTGGTCCTCGATGACGTCGGTGAGCGGGCAGGCCGCCGAGGTCAGCGTCATGTCGAGGGTGACGGTGTTGTCGTCGGCGACGTGGATGCCGTAGACGAGGCCGAGGTCGACGACGTTGATGCCGAGCTCGGGGTCGACGACGTCGCGCATCGCCTCCTCGATGTCCTCGAAGCTGGCGAGCTCCGGCGGGGCGCCCGGTCCCGTCGGGTCCGGGTCCAGCAGCGGCTTCGGGACCCCGGCGGGCTGGTCCGCCGCCTCGGCGGTTTCTCCCGTCTCGGTCGAGCGCGTCTCGGTCACCGTCTCGCTCATGGCTTCTCCTGCTCGGGTACGTCGAGGGGGGCGACGCGGGGGAACGCGACAGAGGTGGATGCGGCGGCACCGGCACCGGCGACGCTCGGATCCATCGCCTTGGCGGTCGCGTCCTTCCAGGCCATCCAGGACAGCAGGGCACATTTCACCCGGGCGGGGTACTTGGAGACGCCGGCGAACGCCACGGCGTCCTCCAGCACGTCCTCGTCACCCTCGACGGTGCCCCGCGACTGCATCAGCGCCAGGAACTCGCGTTCGAGCTTCAGCGCCGCGTCGACCGGCTTGCCGATCACGAGATCACTCATGACGCTCGCCGACGCCTGACTGATCGAACAGCCCTCGCTCTCGTAGGAGACATCCTCGACGACCCCGTCCGAGACCTTCACCCGCAGGGTCACCTCGTCGCCGCAGGTCGGGTTGACGTGGTGCACCTCGGCGTCGAAGGGATCCCGCAGCCCCCGGTGGAGCGGGTTGCGGTAGTGGTCCAGGATGATCTCCTGGTACATGGAGTCGAGTTTCACCTCAGAAAGAACCTCCGGACCCCGTGCAGTCCTTCCACCAGGGCGTCGACCTCACCGGTCGTCGTGTAAAGGTGGAACGACGCGCGGGTCGTCGCAGGTACCCCGAACCGCAGGCAGACCGGCCGGGCGCAGTGGTGCCCGACCCGCACGGCGATGCCGCGCTCGTCGAGGATCTGTCCGACGTCGTGGGGATGGATCGGCCGGCCGTCGTCCTCGTGCAGCACGAAGGAGATCGCCCCGCCGCGGGCGTCCGCCGTCGGCGGACCGATGATCCGCAACCCCGGCACCTCGGCGAAGGCGTCCAGCGCGTAGGCCGTCACCGCGTGCTCGTGCTCGGCGACGGCCGGCATGCCGAGCGCGGTCAGGTAGTCGACGGCCGCGCCGAGCCCGACCACCTGGGCGATCATCGGGGTGCCGGCCTCGAACCGGTGCGGCGGCGCCGCGTAGGTCGAGCCCTCCATGGTGACAAGTTCGATCATCTCGCCGCCGCCGAGGAAGGGCGGCATGACCTCGAGCAGCTCGTAGCGCCCCCAGAGCACCCCGACCCCGGTGGGCGCGCACATCTTGTGCCCGGTGAAGGCCAGGAAGTCCACCCCGAGATCGGTGACGTCGACCGGGTTGTGCGGCACCGACTGGGAGCCGTCCAGCACGGTCAGCGCGCCGACCTCGCGGGCCCGCGCCACCACCTGCGCGACCGGGTTGATCGTGCCGAGAATGTTCGACTGGTGGACGAAGGCGACGACCTTCGCCCGCTCGGTGATGATCGAATCGAGGTTGCTCAGGTCAAGCCGGCCGTCGTCGGTCAGCCCGATCCAGCGCAGCGTCGCCCCGGTGCGCCGGGCCAGCATCTGCCACGGCACGAGGTTGGAGTGATGCTCCATCTCGGTGACGACGATCTCATCACCCGGGCCGACCCGGAACCGCTCCGCCTCGGCGCCGGCGGCCCCGGCGTTGCTCATCGCGTAGGCGACGAGGTTCAGCGCCTCCGAGGAGTTCTTGGTGAACACCACCTCCCGGCGGTCGCCCGCCCCGATGAAGGCGGCGACCTTGTCCCGGGAGGCCTCGTACAGCCCGGTGGCCTCCTCGGCCAGCACGTGGAGGCCGCGGTGCACGTTGGCGTTGTGCAGCTCGTAGTAGGTCCGCTCGGCGTCGAGCACCGCCAACGGCTTCTGCGAGGTGGCGGCGCTGTCGAGGTAGACCAGCGGCCGGTCGTCGTGCACCGTGCGGGCCAGGGCGGGGAAGTCCCGGCGGACCTGCTCGACGTCGAACCCGCCAACGAGCCGGGGTCCGGGCCCCAGGCGCACGGCCGCGTCGGTCAGCGTCATGACACCGCTCCCGCGCCGGTCGGCGTGGCCGCGCCGCCACCCTTGGCGTAGCGGTCGTAGCCGGACTCCTCCAGCACGGCGGCCAGTTCCGGGCCGCCCTCGTCGACGATCCGCCCCGCCGCCATGACGTGGACGAACTCGGGACGGATGTAGCGCAGGATTCGGGTGTAGTGGGTGATGAGCAGGATGCCCGTCTCCCCCTGGGCCCGCACCGACTCGATGCCTCCGGAGACGATGCGCAGCGCGTCGACGTCGAGGCCGGAGTCGGTCTCGTCCAGCACGGCGATCCTCGGCTTGAGCAACGCCATCTGCAGGATCTCGTGACGCTTCTTCTCGCCGCCGGAGAAGCCCTCGTTGACGTTGCGCTCGGCGAACGCCGGGTCCATCTCGAGCGCAGCCATGGAGGTCTTGACCTCCTTGACCCAGGTCCGCAGCTTCGGCGCCTCGCCGCGCACGGCCGTGACCGAGGAGCGCAGGAAGTTCGACACCGAGACCCCGGGGATCTCCACCGGGTACTGCATCGCCAGGAAGATCCCGGCCCGGGCCCGGGCGTCGACGCTCATCGCGAGGACGTCCTCGCCGTCGAGCGTGATGCTGCCCTCGGTGACCGTGTACTTGGGATGGCCCGCGATCGCATAGGACAGCGTCGACTTGCCCGACCCGTTCGGCCCCATGATCGCGTGCGTCTCGCCCTTGCGGACGGTCAGATCCACCCCGCGCAGGATCTCGCGCGTGCCCTCGCCGTCCGTCTCCACCGAGACATGCAGATTGCGGATCTCCAGTGTGGACACCGCTGCCGTCACCCTCGTTCCGGGTTCGAATGTGTAACGTTTGGATGGGTAACGTCGACGAGCACGTCGTCGCCGTCGACGGTCACTGCGTACGTGGGCACCGGCTCAATCGCCGGCAGGCTCAGCGGGACGCCGCTGGCCAGGTCGAACTGGGACCCGTGCAGCCAGCACTCGATCTTGCCGTCCTCGGCTTCGCCCTGGGAGAGCATCACGTCGGCGTGCGAGCACTCGTCGCGCACGGCGTAGACCGCCCCGCCCGACCGCACCACGCACACCGGCACACCCTCGATCTCGGTGCCGATCGCGCTGCCCTCGGCGAGGTCCGCGGCGGCACACACCCGGTGCCACCGCGGGGCGACCGAGGAGCCGCCCGCGGCAGAACCGCCGGTCGCGGTCGTCATCCGCCCACCTCCGCCGACAGCTCGCCGGCGACCTTGGTCATGATGCGCTCCCGCAGCTCCGGCACGTCGATCCGGTCGATGATCTCGGCGAAGAAGCCGTGCACCACGAGCCGGCGGGCCTCCTCGGGCGAGATCCCCCGCGACTGCAGGTAGAACAGCGCCTCGTCATCGAACCGGCCGGTGGCGCTGGCGTGACCGGCACCGGCGACCTCACCGGTGAGGATCTCCAGGTTCGGGACCGAGTCGGCCCGCGCGCCGTCGGTGAGCACGAGATTGCGGTTGAGCTCGTAGGTGTCCGTGCCCACGGCGTCGGCGCCGATGAGGACGTCGCCGATCCACACCGCGCGGGCGGCGTCCCCGCGCAGCGCGCCCTTGTAGGTGACCCGGCTGCGGCAGGAACGCGGCTCGTGCGTGACGAGCAGCCGGTGCTCCTGGTGCTGGCCGGCGTCGGTGAAGAACACGCCGTAGAGCTCGGCGTCGCCGCCGGGCCCGCGGTAGTCCACGGTCGGGTTGAGGCGCACCAGGTCACCGCCGAGGGTGATGGTGAACGAGCGCAGCCGGGCGTCGCGCCCCAGCGAGTAGGCGTGCGCGCCGAGGTGCACGGCGTCGTCGTCCCAGTCCTGCAGGGTGATGAAGGTGAGCGAGGCGCCGTGCCCCACGTACACCTCGACGTTGCCGGCGTAGGTGGCGCTGCCGGTATGGTCGAGCACCACGGTGGCCGACGCGAACGGGCCCACCTCGACGAGGACGTGACCGTAGGCCACCCCGCCCGGGGAGCCGCGCCGCCCGCCGTCGCCGCTCGTCGCGACGAACCCGGCCGGGGACCTGGGGCTCTCACCGTGCAGGTGCACGACCACCGGCTCGGTGAGCGCGGCCTCGGCCGGGACGGTGACGGCGAGCGCGCCCGCCGACCGGGTCAGGGCGAAGGCAGCCACCCGGTCGGCCGGGGTCAGCACCCGGCCGATCCGGGCGTCGCCGACGGCGAGCTGCTCCACCTCGACCCCCGCGGGCGCCGTGACCGACACGGAGACCTTGCCGTCGACCTCGGGGCCGGTCGGCAGTCCGCGCAGCCGGCGCAGCGGGGTGAACCGCCACGCCTCCTCGCGTCCGGTGGGCACAGCGTGGTCGAGCGGGTTACGGGACCGTACGGGACGGGGTACGGCACCGGAGGCGGCCGGGGGCCGACCGGTGGCGTCGATGACGACCATCAGCCGACCGCACCTTCCATCTGCAGCTCGATGAGGCGGTTGAGCTCGAGGGCATACTCCATGGGCAACTCCCGGGCGATCGGCTCGACGAAGCCGCGCACGACCATCGCCATCGCCTCTTCCTCGGACAGGCCCCGGCTCATCAGGTAGAACAGCTGGTCCTCGCCGACCTTGGAGACGCTCGCCTCGTGCCCGATGGAGGCGTCGTCCTCTCGCACGTCGACGTAGGGGTAGGTGTCCGAGCGGCTCACCGTGTCGACGAGCAACGCGTCGCACTTGACCGTCGACCGGGAGGCCGACGAGCCCTCGTTGATCTGGACGAGCCCGCGGTAGGACGTCCGCCCGCCGCCGCGGGCCACCGACTTGGAGACGATCGTCGAGGAGGTGCGGGGCGCGGCGTGCACCATCTTCGCGCCCGCGTCCTGGTGCTGACCGGCACCGGCGAAGGCGATGGAGAGCACCTCGCCCTTGGCGTGCTCGCCAAGCAGCCACACGGCCGGGTACTTCATCGTCACCTTGGAACCGATGTTGCCATCGATCCACTCCATGGTGCCGCCCTCGTGGCAGGCGGCGCGCTTGGTGACCAGGTTGTAGACGTTGTTCGACCAGTTCTGGATGGTCGTGTACCGGCAGCGCGCGTTCTTCTTCACGACGATCTCGACGACCGCCGAGTGCAACGAGTCCGACGAGTAGACCGGCGCCGTGCAGCCCTCGACGTAGTGCACGTAGGCGCCCTCGTCGACGATGATCAGCGTCCGCTCGAACTGGCCCATGTTCTCGGTGTTGATCCGGAAGTAGGCCTGCAGCGGGATCTCGACCTGCACGCCCGGCGGCACGTAGATGAAGGATCCGCCCGACCACACCGCCGTGTTCAGCGCGGCGAACTTGTTGTCCCCGACCGGGATCACCGAGCCGAAGTACTCCTGGAACAGCTCCGGGTGCTCACGCAGCCCGGAGTCGGTGTCCAGGAAGATGACACCCTGCTCCTCGAGGTCCTCCCGGATCTTGTGGTAAACGACCTCGGACTCGTACTGTGCGGCGACCCCGGCGATGAGGCGCTGCTTCTCCGCCTCGGGGATGCCGAGGCGGTCGTAGGTCGCCCGGATGTCCTCGGGCAGGTCCTCCCACTCCTCGGCCTGCTTCTCGGTGGAGCGGACGAAGTACTTGATGTTGTCGAAGTCGATGCCCGACAGGTCGGCACCCCAGGTCGGCATGGGCTTGCGCTCAAACAGCCGCAGCCCCTTGAGGCGCAGGTCGGTCATCCACGACGGCTCGGACTTCTTGGCCGAGATGCCGCGGACAACCGCCTCGGACAGGCCGCGTTCCACGTCGGCGGCGTAGGCGTCGGTGTCAGCCCATCCGAACCGATAGGAACCAAGGCCTTCCAGGGCGGTCTCGGCAGAGGTGGTCATAGGGCGGAACCCTCCGAAGACGAGAATGGTGGACAGGCCAGGGACGCGGGCCGGGCCGGGCCGGATCCGGCCACGGCGGAATCGGGCAGCACCCGAGCGGAGCCGTCCTTCCCGGGCCCGGTCTGGTCGGGCCCGGTCCGGTCGGACCGAGCACGCGAAGCCGTGCCGGGCGCCGTGCCCGCGGCGGGGTGGCTCACGGCGGGGTGGTTCGCGGGGATCTGACCCGCGGGGATGTGAGTCGTGCAGACGCCGTCGCCGTGCGCGATCGTCGCCAGGCGCTGCACGTGGGTGTCGAGCACGCGGGCCAGCACCGCGGTCTCGGCGTCGCACAACGCCGGGAAACGCTCCGCGACGAACTGGACCGGGCAGTGGTGCTGGCAGATCTGCAGACCGGTGGGCAGCGCGGAGACGCTCGCGGTGTACCCGGCGGCGGTCATCGCCTCGGCGAGCACCGCCGGACGATCCGCCGGCTCCGCCGCCACGACCGCCTCGCGCACCCGCCGCTCCAGGTCGACGGCGCGGGTGTCGGCGAACTGAGTGACCGCGCTCGCGCCACCCACCTCGGCCAGGAAGCGCAGCGCACCGGCCGCGAGATCGGAGTAGGCGCTGGGACCGGCATGATGGCCGGCCTCGGTGAGCGCGTAACGCCGGGCCGGGCGTCCCCGGCCACGCGGCCCCCGGGACCGGCTCTCCGTGGGCGTGATGATGCCATCCGCGACCATGGCATCGAGATGCCTGCGGATAGCCGCCGGGGAGACCCCGAGCTGACGGGACAGCTCGGCCGCCGTGGCCGAGCCGCCCTCCAGGAGCAGACGCACGACCCGGTCGCGGGTACGGCCGTCCGCCGTCCCGCTCGCCCCGTCGTGGTCGTATTTCACAACACCAGTGTGCCCTATTTCCCGGACGCGGTCGAACCGGGGTCGCCGGAACGACAGCCCAACGAGGCAATCTTCGTCACAGCAATGACGCAGATCACACTCGCCGGACGTGATCACACAACGGATACCCACGGGCCGTACCCGACCGGCGACCACGGGCGGCGGAATGCCAGACTTGCTCCCACTGCCGTACCTGCGCGCCCACCCGGGCGCGCACCCCGGGTCGGCACCCCGGGTCGGCACACCAGCGGGCCGGCGGTCGCGGCACGCGGCCGCGCCCGGCCACCACCGACCCGAAGACGATCTCAGGCGGGAGGCGACGGGCGGATGCGGTCACAACTGTGGCGCGGCGGAGTCCGGCGGGCGCTGCTCTCCCTCGGGCTGACTCTCCTGCTCGCGGCCTCGGCGGCCTGTAGCGGCGACGGGGAGAAAGAGCAACGGGTTGGAGAAGCTGCCGGCCGGCGAGGTCGGCACGCGCACCCTGCAGGCGTTGCGCGCCGCGACCGGCGTCCACGTCGTCGGCACCGAGGCCGACCCGCGCTCGGACGCCCCCGCCCGTTACGACCTGGTGATGTCCGGCACGGTCACCCGTGGCACCATCGACGAGTACGGTCAGCGGACCCAGATCATCAAGATCAAAGACGACACCTACATCCACCGCGGCCGCGCCTACTACGAGGGGATCGGTGACGCCGCGGCCGGAAGCCTCCTCGCCGACCGCTGGGTCCGCCTGGCCCCCGCCGACGCCGCGAAGTACAGCTACTTCACCCTCGACCGGCTCGCCGCGTCACTGACCAGCTGCGTCGTCGACCTGTCCAACCTCGGCTGAGCCGCCGTTCCCGGCACGCCGGGCCCGCCTCACCTCTCCCCTATCTATCTATCCTTCCTTCCCCGCATCCTTCTCCTCACCGTGCACCGCTCCCCTACCATGCGTCCCTTGCCATGCGTCCCTTGCCATGCGTCAGCGGCCCGTGGGCGGGAGGAACGAGATGAGCGTGCCGGCACGCGGATCCCTGGTGGCGGCGGTCGACCAGGGGACCACCGGGACCACGGTCTGCCTGCTCAACCGGGACGGGGTGGTCGTCGGCCGCGGCTACACCGGGATCCGGCCCCGGTTCCCCCGGCCGGGCTGGGTCGAGCAGGATCCGGACGAGCTCTGGCGCAGCGTCGTCGACACCGTCGCCGCGGCGCTGGCCGGCTGCGGTCGCCGGGCCGGGGAGCTCGCCGCCCTCGGCATCACCAACCAGCGCGAGACCACCGTGCTGTGGGACCGGCGGACCTCCGCCCCGGTCCACCCGGCCATCGGGTGGCAGGACCGGCGGACGGCCGCGGTCTGCGAACGCCTCACCGCCGAGGGGCACGCGGGTGCGGTGGGGGAACGCACCGGGCTGGTGCTCGACCCCTACTTCTCCGGTACCAAGATCGGCTGGATCCTAGACGACGACCCCGGGCTGCGCCGGCGCGCCGGCCGGGGGGAGATCGCCTTCGGCACCGTCGATTCCTGGCTGGTCTGGAAGCTGACCGCCGGGACCGCGCACGTCACCGACGTCACGAACGCCTCCCGCACCCTGCTGCTCGACCTCGCCGCCGCGAGCTGGTCCCCGGAGATGCTCGATCTGCTGGGCGTTCCCGCCGAGGTGCTGCCCGCTGTCGCGCCGAGCTCGCGGGTCTACGCCGAGACCGATCCGGACGCCTTCCTCGGCGTGCGGATCCCGGTGGCGGCCGTGATCGGCGACCAGCAGGCCGCTCTGTTCGCCCAGGGCTGCTTCGAACCCGGCCAGGCCAAGAACACCTACGGCACCGGTTCCTTCGTGCTGGTGAACACCGGCTCGGCCCTGCCGGCGCCGCAGTCGACGCTGCTGCGGACCGCGGCGTTCCAGCTCGACGGCGAACCGGTGCGGTACGCGCTGGAGGGGGCGGTCCTGTCCACCGGTGCCGCCGTCGACTGGCTGCGGGACTCCCTGGGGATCATCCGGGATGCCGCCGAGACCGCCGACCTGGCCGCCTCCCTGACCGGCAACGACGGCGTCTACTTCGTCCCGGCGCTCGCCGGCCTCGGCGCCCCTCACTGGGATCCCTGCGCCCGCGGCGCACTGCTCGGGATCACCCGGGGGACCACCCGGGCGCACGTCGTCCGCGCGGTGCTCGAGGGCATCGCCTACCGCACCCGGGACGTCGTCGAGGCGATGGGTGCCGCGGGCTTCCCGGTGCGCGAGCTGCGGGCCGACGGCGGGGCCGCCCGCAACCACTGGCTCATGCAGTTCCAGGCCGACCTGCTCGGCGTCGAGCTCGACGTCCCGGACAACATCGAGACGACCGCGCTCGGTTCGGCCTACCTCGCGGGGCTCGCGACCGGGTTCTTCGCCGACCGCGAGGAGCTCGCCGGGCATCGGCGGAGCGCCGAGCGGTATCGGCCGAGGCTGTCCCGGGCCGAGCGGGACCGGTCCTACCGGCGATGGCTGCGCGCCGTGGACCGGGCCCGGGACTGGGCCAAGGACGCCGACGACGCCGACTGGGACTGACCGGGCCGACGGGACTGACCGGCCGACCGGGCTGACCGGCCGACCGGGCTGACGGGGCTGGCGCGGCCGGAAAAACACTGTCGCGATTCCCGGATTGCGCCCCGCGACCGCGGGACCACGCCAGGGCCACGTTCCCTCGCGGCTTCTTGGTCGAACCGGCTGCCAGACGGACCGAGGCCTGACAATCTGTCACAGGGGGCGGTTGGCGTCTCCTGTCGACCTTGACCCGGACGGAGACCGTGACCGAGGCGGACTACGCCCTGGAGCTCGGCCGCCGGCTTCGCGCGGCGCGCAACCGGCGTGGCTTGTCGCTGCTGGACGTCCAGGAGTGCACGCATGGCCGGTGGACTGCCGGGACCCTGGGCGCCTACGAGCGAGGCTCTCGGACCCTGCGCGTGCATCGACTGGTCGAGCTCGCCGAGCTGTACGACGTTCCCGCGACGCTGCTGGTACCGCCGGCCGCCGATCGCCGCGAGACCGACCATCTGCCGCCGCTGGTCATCGACCTGCGCCGGCTGCGCAAGCTGCCCCCGACCCGCACCGGACCGCTGCGGCGCTGGATCGCCATCGTGCAGGTCCTGCGGTCGGACAGTTCACGCGACGTCCTGCGGCTGCGTCGCTCCGACCTGCAGTCGTTGTCCCGGCTCTACAGCACCACGCCGGCGATGCTGTACGAGCGGCTGGGCGCCTGGGGGGCGTTGGTGGAGCCGGGCGAGCCGGTGGCGGTCGGCGGGCGCCGCCGGGCACTGCCCGTCCGCCCGCCGCAGCAACGGGGCTAGCAACGGGGCTAGCAACGGGGCTGGGTCGCGGCCGCCCGGTGGTGCCCGTTCCACCCGGCCGAAGCCTCGTGCCGGGGGCGGACCGGCCCTCCGCCCGACCCGCGATGTCCGTAGGATCGCAAGGTGGCCGAGATCCTGGCAGTCAGTGTCACGGACCTCGTGAAGACGTATTCCTCGCGGTCCGCTTCCCCGCGTTCCGGTCGTCGTCCTCACGAGTCCGGGCGGCGGACCCACACCGGTCGGGCCGGGCGCGGTCCCGCGGCGTTCTCCACGTCCCCTACGCCCCCCGTGCGCCAGGCGCCCCCAGCGCCGGCGGTGCCGCCGGCGCCTTCCGGCGACGCCGCTCGACCGCCGACGACGCCCGATGGTCGGATACGCGCCGTGGACGGCCTGTCGCTGACCATCCCGACCGGCACAGTCACGGCGCTGCTCGGGCCGAACGGCGCCGGCAAGACGACCACCGTGGAGATCTGCGAGGGATTCCGCCGCGCCGACGCGGGCGAGGTGCGGGTCCTCGGGCTCGACCCCTGGGCGGACGCCGTTGCCCTGCGCCCCCGGGTCGGGGTGATGCTGCAGTCCGGGGGGATGTATCCCGGCGCCCGCGCCGGCGAGATGCTGCGCCTCGTCGCCTCGCACTACCGCCACCCGCTGGATCCCGCGGCGCTGTTGGAGCGGCTCGGGCTGACCGGGTCCGCCGGTACCCCGTTCCGCCGGCTCTCCGGCGGCCAGCAGCAGCGGCTGTCGCTGGCGATGGCCGTGGTCGGCCGCCCGGAGCTGGTCTTCCTCGACGAGCCGACGGCCGGGTTGGACGTCCAGGGCCGGCGGGACACCTGGGAGCTCGTCGAGGAGCTGCGCACGGCCGAGGTCACCGTCGTGCTGACCACCCACGCCATGGACGAGGCCGAACGGCTCGCCGATCAGGTGATCATCGTCGACCACGGCAGGGTGGTGGCGGTCGGCTCCCCCACGGAGCTCACCCGGGGCGGCGCCGAGGGGCAGCTGCGCTTCCGGGCCCCCGCCGGGCTGGATCTCGGCCGGCTGCTGCTCGCGCTGCCCGACGGCACCACCGCGCAGGAGGGCCCGGCTGGGCACTACCTGTTGCAGGGCACGGTGGACCCGCAACTGCTCGCTGCGGTGACCGCCTGGTGCGCGGGTAACGGCATCCTGGCAGAGGATCTCCGGGTCGAACAACGCACGCTGGAGGACGTCTTCGTGGAACTGACCGGATCGGAGCTGCGCTCATGACCGGCGTCCCGCTGCTCGATCTGCGCCCGGCTCCGGCGCCCGCGTCGCGGGCCCGGATGCTGGCGGCACAGACCAGACTCGAGCTGGTACTCACCCTACGGCGCGGCGAGTCCGTCCTGCTCACCCTGATCATCCCGGTCGGTCTGCTGGCCTTCTTCATCGCCGTCGACGTGCTGCCGAGCTCCACCGAGCGGCCGGTGGACTTCCTCGTCCCCGGGGTGCTCGCGCTGGCCGTGATGTCGACCGCCTTCACCGGGCAGGCGATCGCGACGGGCTTCGAACGCTCCTACGGCGTACTCAAACGCCTCGGGGCGACCCCGCTGCCCCGCGCGGTCCTACTCGCCGGCAAGACGTTGGCGGTGCTCGCCGTCGAGGTCATCCAGCTGGTGCTCCTGGTGGCGGTCGGGTTCGCGCTGGGCTGGGACCCGACCGGCGGGCCGGTCGGGGTTCCGGCGGTGCTGGCGCTGCTCGTCCTGGGCACGGCCGCGTTCTCGGGGCTCGGCCTGCTGATGGCCGGAGCCCTGCGGGCCGAGGCGACGCTCGCCGCCGCCAACGGCGTCTACCTGGTGCTGCTGCTGATCGGCGGGGTGGTGTTCCCGCTGTCGAAGCTTCCCGGCTGGCTGCGGGCGGTCGCCGAGGTGCTGCCGACCGCGGCGCTGTCGGACGGGCTGCGGGCCGTCCTCGCCGAGGGCGACGGTCCGGGGGCGCGTACCCTGATCGTGCTCGCGGCCTGGGCGGTGGCGAGTCTGGCGCTCGCCGCCCGCACCTTCCGCTGGGAGTAGAGCCGACACCGGGACCGTCCGGTCACCGGGCACCATCCGGCCGGCAGGCAGGCAGGCAGGCAGGCACCATCCGACCAGCGGAGAAGGATCCGAGCGGCCCGCGCCGGACAGGGCGTTACCATGGCAGTCGTGCCAGCTTCTACAGAGCGTCGGAGTTTGCCGCTGATCAGCCTTCGCGCCTTCCGGCTCCTCACCACGCTCAACGTGGTCCTGCTGTCACTGATCGTGGTGAGTGGCGGCGTGGTCCGCCTGACCGGCTCCGGTCTCGGCTGCCCGACCTGGCCGCAGTGCGGGGACGGCTCGTTCGTGCCGCACTCGGAATACGCCCCGCACGGAGCGATCGAGTTCGGCAACCGGGTCGTCGGCCTGGTGGTCGGCCTCGTGGCGCTGATCACCCCGCTGGTCGCGCTCCGCCTGCGCGGCGGACGGCGGCGCGATCTTCGGCTGCTGTCCTTCGGCCTCTGGGTGGGTTTCCTCGGACAGGCCGTGCTCGGCGGGATCACCGTCCTGACGAAGCTGCACCCGGCGACCGTCGCCGCCCATTTCCTGCTCTCCATGGTCCTGCTGTGGAACGCGGTCCTGCTGGACCACCGGGCCCGCCAGGACGCGGGTGCGGCGACCACCCCGGGGGTCGGTCCCGCGCTGCGGTGGCTGGCGCGCCTGCTGGTGGTCGTCTCGGCGGGGGTGCTCGTCCTCGGCACGGTCGTGACCGGCGCCGGGCCGCACAGCGGTGACAGCGATCATCCGGCCCGCTTCGGGTTCGACCTCGTCAACGTCTCCCAGCTGCACGCCGACGGCGCGATGCTGCTGGTCGGGCTCGTCGCGGCCATGGCGTTCGCGGTGCGGGTCGCCGAGGCTCCCGACGAGGCCAGGAGGACCTCCCTCGCCCTGGTCGGAACCGTCCTCGCGCAGGCCGCGATCGGATTCACCCAGTACTTCCTCGGCGTTCCCGCCCTCCTCGTCGCCCTGCACATGACCGGGGCGACCGTGATGTGGGTCGCCGCGCTGCGGCTCTGGCTCGCCCTGAGCTCCCGGCACCCCCGGCCGGCACCGGGCGCGGCGCCCACGCTCGCGGCGGCCGGCGCCGAGGTCCCCGCGCCCGCCGGGCCGGTCGGGACCACCGCCCCCACCAGCGCCGGCGTCGGCTCCTAGCGGAAGTTTCGCCCCTAGTTTGATCTTGTCTGGATTATTCGCAGCTCATGACCGATGTCGATCTTCCGGAACTGTATGACCTAAGTCCGGGGCGCCCACCTCGCGAGGCCGAAGATCTCGGCGAGTCGGTCCTGGGTGGGAGTGGTCTCGGTGAGCATACGGCGCGCCTTCGGACGGCCCCCGGTCGAGGGGTAGATCATCGCCGTCTCCTCGATCCCGGCGCGCAGGTCGAGCAGGACGCGCACCGAGTGTTCCTGCCCGGCCCGCGCGGCGTGACGGCGCATCAGGTGCGCGACCTGCAACGCGAGCACGCAGGTAAACATGTGGACACGGATCGTGTGATCCGTGTCCAGTGGTGCATCGGGCTGAACGAGACGACATGCGGATCCTTCATCTGGCGGAACGCGAACTCGGCGTCCGACTGCGACCGATAGGCCGCGACCACGTCGCCGACCGGCCAGGCGTCACGATCGGTGACCAGGACCCGCTTCCCGAAGATCTCCTCCTCGAGGGCGGCCCGGGCCTGCGGGTCAACCGTCCAGGTCAGCCGGTGCGCGGCCGGGGTGTCCCCGGTCAGCTTCGTGGTCACGACGCGTCGCACCCACGGGTCCGCGCAGATCGTGTCGATCTCGGCCTGGACCTTCTCCCGGGGCCGGCGGGTCTTCCCCCGGGCCGGCACGCGCGGATGGGTGAACCGGCCGCCAGTTACCGACATACTGACAGTGGTACGCTACTGAGCGTTTATATCGATGCGATCAGTGGTGCCGGCGACACGTCCGTGCCGGCCGCCAGCATTCGCGCGTGGGAGCAGCTCACCTCGGTCGGGTTCAGCGTGACTCTGGTGCCCGGCGGCCACGACATCGCCGTCAGCTCTGGCGACGCGCTGGTGGCCGAGGTCGCCGCCGCCTGTCGACGAGCGCTCCGGGAGAAGGCGTGACAGCTGCAGGCTCGACACGGTGGCCATGAGATCGTCGCCGCCCGGGGTGAGTCAGGAGGCCGCCTTCCCGATGCGGGAGATCGCCGCGGGGTTTCGCGCGACGATTCCCCTGGCGATGGGCGTGGCGGCGTATGGCCTCGCGATGGGCGTGGTCGCCCCGACCCGGGACATCACGCTGGTGCAGTTGCTGATCATGGACGCGGTCGTCCTCGCGGGATCCGCGCAGATCGTCGTCGTTGGGTTGTGGGGAATACCTGTACCGCTGGCGGCGATCCTGGCGAGCACCTTGATCATCAATCTGCGCTACATCCTGCTGTGCGCGTCGCTGCGCGAAGTGTTCGTCGGGCGGCCACTGTGGCAGAAGCTGCTGGGGATCCACCTCGTCGCGGACGAGAACTGGGCCGTCACGCTGGCCGAGGGGCGCCGGCGGGGGCGGGCGGCGCCGCCGGGTTTCCTGCTGGGCGGCGGCCTGGCGATCCTGGTGTTCTGGCTGGTCGGTAGCGGCGCCGGGTACCTGCTCGGCGGGCGGATTCCGGCACCGGAGCGCTTCGGCTTCGACTTCGCGTTCACCACGGCCTTCATCGCGTTGACGCGCGGCTTCTGGCGGGGGCGCGCGGATGTCGTGCCGTGGCTTGCGGCCGGGGTGGCCGCGGTCGTGAGCTGGCGGCTGCTCGGCGGCACCTGGTACATCATGATCGGCGCCCTTGTCGGCGCGGCCGCCGCCGCCCGGCGCGGCCCCGAACCGGACCCGCAGATGGTATCAGAGGGGGACGCGCCCGGTGAGTCACCCGGGACGGCGCCCGGCGTGGCGGCACCTGTGCAGGCAATCGGCCCGAAGGCAGTCGGTCCACGGGCAGTTGGTCCGCTGGCGGTCAACTCGCATGGCAATCGGCCCGGAGGAAACGAATGTGGAGCGCTGAGGCCGTCCTCGCCGTCGCCGGCATGGCGATGATCACCTACTCGCTTCGAGTCGGCGGCCTGCTGGCGGCCGACTGGCTGCCGAGCGAGGGCCCGTGGGCTCGCGCGATCGGGGCGCTGCCCGGGACGGTCCTGGTGGCCGTGGTGGTGCCGGCGGTGATCGCGGAGGGCTGGGCGGGCGCGGCCACCGCCGGCGTCGCGTACCGCACCCGTAATTTGTTGGCGTCGATGGTCGTCGGTGTCGCGCTGATTGTTCTGGGTCGACGGCTGGGTCTGGCATGATGGTTGGTCGGGAAACGGGTGGGAGCAGCGGACATCTGCGTACCGATCTTCTGCTGGCGCCGGCGTCGGCGCTGGCCCGTCCCGACCTGCTCGCCGCGCCGACCGCCGCGCTACTCGACACCTGGTCGCAGGCCGGGCGAGGGGACGAGATCGAGGTCGCCGAGATCGATCCCGAGCTGTCCGACACCGCGGCCTTCTGCGTGCACTATGGGGTGGACCCGGCCGAGACGGCGAACTGCGTGGTCGTCGCGGGCCGGCGGGGCGGTGTCACCATGCTCGCGGCCTGCGTTGTGTTCGCCGTCTCCCGGGCTGACGTCAACGGCCTGGTCCGGCGGCATCTGGACGCCCGCAAGGTCTCGTTCGTGCCGATGGACACGGCCGTCACCGAAACCGGCATGGAGTATGGGGGCATCACCCCGGTCGGGCTTCCCGCGGAATGGCCGATCCTGATCGACCGGGCAGTGGCCGAGCACCCGCGCGTCGTGGTCGGCTCCGGGGTGCGCATCTCCAAGCTGTGGCTGCCCGGCAGGGTCCTGGCCGCGCTGCCCGGAGCCCGGGTGCTCGACGGCCTCGGAACGTAGCCGCCCGCACGCCTGCGGCCCGCCGGAAAAACAGTGCCCCGTCCTGATCCCGGTGTCACCGGGCGGGACGGGGCGGGTTCGGTGGGGCCGGTCGGTGGGGTCGATCGGTGGGGCCGGGCGAGATCAGACGAGAGCGGTGACGGCGATCGCCACGAACAGCAGGGTCAGATACGTGATCGACATGTGGAACAGGCGCATCGGCCTCGGGTCCTCGCCGTGCCGGGCCCGGCGGGCGACCCGGTGCGACTCGACCAGGAACCAGGCGCCCACCGCGACGGCGGCGACGAGGTAGACCGGGCCGGTGGAGGCGACGGGAGCGACCGCGAGCGAGGCGGCGACCATCGCGTAGGCGTAGCCCAGCATCCGCCGGGTGACGACCTGGACGGAGGCGACGACCGGCAGCATGGGGACGCCTGCCGCGGCGTAGTCGTCGCGGAACTTCATCGCCAGCGCCCAGAAGTGCGGCGGGGTCCAGAAAAAGACGACGGCGAACAGCAGCACCGCGGCCCAGCCGACGGTCCCCGTGACCGCCGACCATCCGATCAGGACGGGGAAGCAGCCGGCCGCGCCCCCGATGACGATGTTCGACGGGGTGCGGCGCTTCAGCCCGAGGGTGTAGACGAAGACGTAGAAGGCGATCGCCCCGTCCGCCAGCAGCGCGGAGGGCCAGTTGACCAGGAAACCGAAGAGCAGTGTCGAGACGATCCCGATCACGATGCCGAAGGTCAGCGCCTCCGTGGGCGTGACGGTCGCCCGCACGAGCGGACGGCGCTTCGTGCGGCCCATCATCTGATCGATGTCACGATCGACATAACAGTTGATCGTGTTCGCGCTGCCGGCGGCGAGGGTTCCCGCCACCAGGGTCACGGCGATCAGCCAGAGCGACGGCATGCCCCGTTCGGCGAGCATCATGACCGGGACGGTGGTGATGAGCAGCAGTTCGACCACGCGCAGCTTCATCAGGGCGACATAGCCGCGGGCCTTCGCCGACACGGCCGCCCAGCCCCCACGGGTCGCGTGCCCGGCGCCCGGGAGCCCGTCGGCGGGC
>NZ_CDWTNB010000080.1:0-17851 GCF_977947065.1 Frankia sp. CgJB1 | reverse complement strand
CCCAGACGGTCACCGCCGTCCCGCCAGGGTGGCCAAAGTGTCAGTGGTAGCCGGCATGCTGATCCCATGACGGACAGACGAGAACCTCCCACCCCCGCGATCGTCTCCGACGGGCTCGTCAAGCGCTACGGCGAGACGACGGCGCTGGCGGGCGTCGACCTGACGGTGCCGGCCGGCACCGTCTTCGGTCTGCTGGGCCCGAACGGCGCGGGCAAGACCACGATCGTGCGGATCCTCGTGACCCTGGTGCGCCCGGATGCCGGCACCGCCCTCGTCGGCGGCTACGACGTGCTGCACAACAGTCACCGTGTGCGCCAGCTCATTGGGCTGACCGGCCAGTACGCCTCCGTCGACGAGATGCTCACCGGCACCGAGAACCTCGTGATGATCGGCCGGCTGCTCGGCCTGCCGCGGTCCGCAGCCAAGGCGCGGGCCCGGGAGCTGCTCGCTGGCTTCCGTCTGGACGACGCGGCGAACCGCTCTGCGAAGACCTACTCCGGTGGCATGCGCCGGCGACTCGACCTGGCCGCGAGCCTGGTGGGGCGCCCGCGCCTGCTGTTCCTCGACGAGCCGACGACCGGCTTGGATCCGCGCAGCCGCAACGAGATGTGGGACATCGTCCGCGACCTCGTGGGCGGCCAGGGCGTCACGGTGCTGCTCACCACCCAGTATCTGGGGGAGGCCGACCAGCTCGCGGACGAGATCGCGGTCGTCGACCACGGCCGGGTCATCGCGCAGGGCACGCCGGACCAGCTGAAGAACTGGGCGGGCGGCCAGGCCCTCGAGGTCCGCCCGCTCGACGCCGCAGACGTGGCGCTGGTGGCAACCACCGTCGCGGAGGTGGTCGGCGCGGCCCCGGCGGTGGCGGGCACACTCGTCAGTGTCCGAGTCACCGACCCCGCCGTGCTGCCCGCGGTCGTCCGTCGGCTCGACGACGCCGGGGTGAGGGTGGGCGAGCTGGCCATGCGCGGCTCCAGCCTCGACGAGGTCTTCCTGTCCCTGACCGGCCACCCGGCCACCGCCTCCGGCCAGGCCGCCACCACAACCGACACGGCCGCGAAGATCCCCGCGGCGACGAGGAGCTGAGCTGCCGTGACGACCCTGACCAGCCCGACCACGCCCACCCCCGACCAGCCACGCTTCTCGACGCACGGCACCGCCGAGCCGGTCGGCGCCGCGCGGGTCACCCCGCTCGACGCGCTTCGCCACACCGCGACCCTGGCCTGGCGCACGCTCGTCCAGGTCAAGCACAACCCGATGGAACTGCTCGACTTCAGCGTGCAGCCGCTGATGTTCTTCCTGCTGTTCACCTATGTGTTCGGCGGGGCGATCTCCGGCTCGACCTCCGACTATCTGACGTTCGCGCTGCCCGGCATCATCGTGCAGAACACCCTGTTCACGACCCTGAACACCGGCATGGGGCTCAACGCCGACCTCACCAAGGGCGTGTTCGACCGGTTGCGCTCCCTGCCGATCGCCCGGTCCGCGCCGTTGGCCGGGCGCATCGTCGCCGATCTCGTCAAGCAGATCTGGGCCATCGCCATGCTGCTCGGCCTCGGATACGTGCTGGGTTTCCGCATCGAGACCGGCCCGCTGCAGGCACTGGCCGCCTGCGGCCTCGTGGTCCTGTTCGCGCTGGCGATCTCATGGATCTCCGTGCTGGTCGGGATGCTCGTCTCGGAGCCGGAGAAGGTGATGGCCTTCGGGTTCACCCTCATCTTCCCGTTGACCTTCATCAGCAACGTGTTCGTCGAGACGTCGTCGATGCCGGGCTGGTTGCAGGCGTTCGTCAAGGTGAACCCGGTGACGGCCCTGGCCGACGCGACCCGAGGCCTGCTGGTCTCGGGCCCGATGGCCACGCCGACCTGGCACGCGCTGGTCTGGGCGGCGGGGCTGGCCGCGGTCTTCGCGCCGCTCGCCCTCACCGCGTTCAAACGCCGAGTCTGACCGGTGCCGGGGCGACGCCGCAGCATCCCCGGAGGCAGACAAGCCGTCTTCCGGGTCCTGAGACGATGCGCTATAGTCACCCGAGCCAGGCAACATAATGGGGGTTCAAATGAGTGTCATCGTCGCCATGACTCTGAAAGTCGATCCAGCGGCTCTTCAGCAGCTGTTCGCATCGAAGGCGGATATCTTCACATCCGTCGCCGAGCAGGCAAAAAAGGTGGGAGCCTTGCACCATCGTTTCCTTGCCGGCGACGGGCAGGTCATCATCCTCGATGAATGGGATTCCGCGGAGGCGTTCCAGGAGTTCTTCACCAATCAGCCCGAGATAGCCGCCCTCATGCGGGACGCCGGCGTCGAGGGACCCCCGGAGATTCAGGTCTGGCAGCCGATCGAAGGCGCGCCCGACACCTTCTGAGCGGGCGCGCGGGACACGGGCGGGGGACGGCTACGGTTCCCCGTATCCGCGCCGCGGACCGGACCGGCGCCGCGGACAGGAATCGTCATTACCAGAGTTCATGATGAGATCTTTGAGAACACCCGAAGCGGTCAGGTGTTCCGGGTGTGCAGCAGCATGTGAAGCTCGTTGTCCCAGTCGATGCCGTTACTCTCCCGCCCCACTGGAACCTGCCCGTGGCAGTCGGCGAGAAAGGCGATGACCTTCGACTTCGCCAGCTCAAGATCGGCATGCCCCGACGGACTGGACAGGGACACCGTGATCACCGACCGCCCCTTGGACGCCGTCGGCCGGATGCGCACGTCGCCGGTCCCGGCGGGAACCTCGATCCCTTCGGCTAGCAGCGCGCGAGCGAAGATCCAGGTGATGGCCTCTTCACCGGGACGTAGGATCAACTCGACAGCGAAGGGATCAGCCGGGTCGTAACGGAGTGTGCCGGGAATCGCTTCTCGCTCCCCCTCCTCCATGACGTAGTCAACGGATAGATCGCGCGCCACGATATGCGCGGGCGTCGAGCTGTGACGGAGCATCGCTGCCTCCCAACAGGTCGGATTCGACACTGTTCAGCATCGCGCCCGGCGACGCCCGGTTTGGCCGCCCGACGGGCCTCTCTGGACGGGCGGATCAACCCGGCACGGCCGGGCCGGTCGGCATAGCCGGCGAGTGAACGCAACGTCACGATTCCATCGCTATTTTGTCACGGTTTCGGCATGGTTTCGGCGACCCCACGTCGAGAGATTCCGGCCGAGTCCGCCGACGGGTGCGGCGATGACCTCGTTACTGGCCCGACGGGTGCCGATGCTGGCCGTCGTACCGGTGGGAGGGAGCCGGCCCCGGCCGCCAGGACCATCCGCCCCCACCGGACGGCCCGGACAACCATCCGGGCCCTACGGCACGACGGTGACCGGCCAGCGACCGCCGCGGACCATCCGGCTCGCCAGGGAACCGACCAGGCGGTGCCCGGCGCTCTCGGACGCCCCGATGACAACCATGTCCGCCTGTTCCTCCGTCGCGCTCCGCTTGAGCGCCTCGAACGGATCGCCGGCCCGCACGACGAACCGGATGGGGACGCCCAGCTCCTCGGACCGCTCCAGGATCGCCTCGCGCACCTCACCGATGACCGAGTCAATCACTTGCTGCATCGCCTCCCCGGCCGGCGCCGGGGACATCGCCGCCCACACCGAGGGGGCCGCGACATAGACCACCACCAGTCGGGACGACTGGCGGCGGGCCAGCCCGGCCGCGTAGGCTGCCGCGCGCATCGACGTCCGCGACCCGTCGACCCCGGTCATGATCACCTGCGGGCCGTCCGTGCCCAACTCGAAGGGCCCCCGCTTCCAGGAGGGCCCGAAGTCCTCGACCGACAGCACCGCCCGGCCTTCTGCAGCATTCACACCAACCAGTCTTCCCCGTCGACCGGTGCGTCGGTGGGCGCGGGTCGACGTCCTCCTCCGGCGGATCTCAACCCGTGAGGACGTAACCCAGCACGCCCTCGACGGTGAAGCCCTCGCCTGCGGTCGAAAAGCCGGACGGTTCACTTGGCAGGCCGCTCCAGTGGACCTGACTAGCAATCCGGCGGCCGGCCCGTCGTCAACTCAACCGCAGGAAGCCCGGTAACTCATCTCCCTGAAGGCGGTGCTCCATTCACCGGCGGTGATCCGGTTCGCCGGATCGGCGCACGCGGTGTCCGCGAGCCGGCCGGGCTCGGCGTCCCACAGCCGCAATGTCCCGTCGTGACCAGCCGAGACGACGACGCCCGTGCCGGAGACGAAGGCGATCGCGCTGATCGGCTGGGTGTGCCCGTGCCACTGGGTCAGCAGGATCGGCCTGTCCAGACGGGAGATGTCGGTCAGCCGGACCGTCTCGTCATCACCGGCGGATGCGACGACGTCGGCACCCGTCTCGAAGGCCACGCTCTGGACCCCGCCCAAAGAGCCGGTGGCGACGCCACGGGCGGGATTATCCGGATACCGCACCTCCCACAGGCGCACCGTGGCGTCGACGCCGCCGGAGACCAGAACGCCTCCGTCGCCGGTGAAGACCACGGACCGCACCCCACGGCTGTGCCCGCGCAGGATTCCACCCGCGGTCGGCCGCGCCGCGTCCCGGATGTTCCACAGATGGACGGTGCCGTCGTCACCAGCGAACGCGAGCAGGGTGCCGTTCGACGCGAAGGCCACCGAGCGCGCTCCCCTGGTCTGACCGTCCGCCCGGACGCGCTGCTTCGGATGCGCCGGGTCCGTGACATCCCACAGCGCGACGATGCCGTCCGCACTGGCGGACCCGAGAGTGTTGCTGTCCGGGCTGAAGGCCACCGACTGCACCGCGCCGGTGTGGGCCTGGATGGTCGACCATCGGACCATCTGGTCGGGGGCGTGCAGGTTCCACAGCCGGATCGTGCCGTCGGAGTGGCCCGCGGCGAGCAGGCCACTGTCCCGGTTGAACGCCAGCGACTCGACCCAGCTGCGGCTCGACACCGAGACGGAGGTGCGCCGGACCAGCTCGGTCCGACCGACGACTTCCCATACCGTGACGGTTCCGTTGTCGCTCCCCGCCGCGGTCCAATGCCCGTCCGGGCTCACCGCGAGCGCCAGCAGGGCACCGGTCCCGACGGGGATGGTGGTCGGGGTGATCCCGGCACCGAACAGCACGATCATCGCGCTCCGGGTCCTGGCCGAGCGCGGCTCGGCGCGGTAGGCCGCGAGCGCGAGCCGACGGGCGAGTCCCGTGTTGCCATCCTGGAGGAGCAGCGCCCGCTCGGCGACCGCCTCGGGCACGCTCGTCTCGGTCCGCGAGGCCCCGCCCCTGGTGGACACGATGGCGACCGTCGTCACGAGCACGGTGACGGCAGCCACCAGGGCAACGATGATCAGCGGACGTCGGTTGCGGGCCCGGTGGCGCGGTGGACGAGGACCTCTGCGACGACGAGGACGACCGCTGAGACGAGGACGACCGGGACGCTCCTCGCCCGGTGTCCTGGCTGTGTTCGTCATCGGTCCAGACCGTCACCAGAGCATCGGCGAAGTCCCGGGACCGGGACGACGAGCCGGCGCCCGGCCGCCAGCGGGCATCCGGCCCGGACGGTGACGCCTCGCTCCCCGACGAGGACGACCCTAGCCCGGGAGAAGACGTCGGGCCCGGAACCGACGAGGGCTCCGGAACCGACGAGGGCTCCGGCGGAGACGGCGGGCCGGGAACCGACGATGCCACCGGCGGGAACGACACACCCGGAACCGACGACGGGCCGGACCGGGATGATGCCCCGGGAATGCCCGGCCCCGGGAACGAAATCGGGTTCGCGGGCGGCGGGGGTCCGATCGGCTGATGGCCGGTGACGGGCGTGACCGGACCCGCGAGGTCGGCGTCGCTCGCCGGCGTCCCGGAGGCGCCGCCGAGAGGCGTGTTCAGCGGCCGGATCAGCGCGGTCACCTCGGACAGGGACAGCCCCTTGGCCACCATCGGGGCTTCGGCACGTAGGTCCAGAAGACGCGCGTAGAGCTTCTCGGCGGTGGGTCGCTCCGCCGCTGCCTTGCGCATCGCATCGGAGACCAGGGGCCGCAGGCTGTCCTCGAAGCCGTCAAGCATCGGAGGATCGTTGACCGTCCGGTACAGCACGCTGGGAGCAGGGCCGTTACCGAACGGGTAACGACCGGTCCCGGCGAAGATAAGGATACCGCCCCAGGCGAACACGTCCGCCGCCGAGGTGACCTGCTCGCCTAAGGCCTGTTCCGGCGCCATGAACGCCGGCGTCCCGAGCTGGCGATCCCCGCTGAGTACCGTCGCGGAGTCCAGGGCGCGCGCGATACCGAAATCGATCACCTTCGGTCCGAGCCGGGACAGCAGGATGTTGGACGGCTTCAGATCCCGGTGCACGAGTCCGGCCTGGTGGATCGCCATCAGCGCGGTGGTCATGCTCACCGCCAGCTGATGAAGCTCCGCCGGGGTTAACGGGCCGCGCGTGCCGACCGCCTCGGACAGCGTCGGCCCGTCGACGTACTCGGTCACCAGATAAGGCGGATCGGCGGTGATGTCGACGTCGAGGACCGCCGCCGTGCAGAAACGAGCGACCCGCCGGGCGTTGTCGGCCTCCTGCTTGAGCCGGCTGCGGAACTCGGCCAACCGGGCGAGATCCGCCCGGATCAGTTTGACCGCGACCAGACCACCGGCGGTGTTCTCCCCCAGGTAGACGGTCCCCATCCCACCCGCGCCGAGACGCCGCACCAGCCGATAGGGACCGACCTCGGTCGGTTCGGAGGCAGCATGATCCGCGGGTCGGTCCGCGGGTCCACTCCGGCCGGGTGGGTGGGACATTAGATGATCACTCCCGCCCGAGGTTGTCGAGGATCCCGAGGTTCTCAAGGGTGTCGGTCAGCAGTCCACCCGCACCGGTAACACCCGGCAACACCCGGTAATGTCTGGCGGCGCATGACACCTAACGGCGCTGCGACCTGGCGCGCCGACGTCCACGGGCCGCTATCTGGTAGTGCACGGCCAGGAACGACAGCGCCAAGAAGAGCGGAAGCAGCACCGATGGAGGCGAAGCGCTGGTGTCCGCGGAGACCAGCACCATGTCTATACCGGCGGTGAGGTTAGCTCCGCAGGCGGCGGTGACCGGACGGTAACCCGGCTGGAAGCTGGCGAACTGGACCACGGTCTCGAACGTGCCGTCCTGGTCGGCAACGGTCCGTCCGACCAGCTCGCCGCCCGCGGTGAGCATGGCCTGCGACCCGGGTCTGCAGCCGGCACCCCGGGCGAACAGCGTATCTCCAGCCGTCACGGCGCTCCGGTCGAACAACAGCTCACCGGGACGTGCCTCGCGTGCCACCGGCTCCCCCACATCCGGCTCTGACACGCCGGGCTCGGACCCGCCGGGCTCGGACCCGCCGGGCTCGGACACGGGTGTGCACACGCCCAGCACGCGCACCGTCCCCTTCGGGCAGCGAGACGGGGTGGGTGCCGCGCACTGCTCGTCGAGCGGAACCGCGAGGCCGCCGGGGCAGAGCCGGCGCCCGGCGGGGCAGTCGAGCGTCGCCGCGCGCACGGAACCGTCCCAGCAGACGACCGGGACCGGCGGGGATGGCCGCGGCGGCGGGCAGGCTTCGCCCACGGCGACGCCGACCACCGAACCGGGGCAGGCCTTCTGCGGCAAGGGGCACTGGTCGGCCGATCGGCGCACGGACCCGTCCGGACAGGTAACCGAGGTCTCCTTCTCCCCATTGGAGCCCGGCTTGGTGGAGTCGGTGACCGGGGACGAGGTGATGGGAGGTGACGTGGTCTCCGTGTCCTCCGTGGGAGTGGGGCAGGGCGTCGCGTCGACCAGGCCGAGCGGCAACGCGGGGGCGGGCGTCGTGCATTGCTGGGGACCGCCGCCATCACATTCTGTACCTGTATCTGTACCTGGCATTGATGTCGACACCGACGCCGGCCCGGAGGCGCACCGGGGTTGTGGGCAGGCACCGTTCGGCGGTGATGACGCCGCCGCGTCAGCCGATCGAGGCGTGCTCGGTGGGCAGGCCGGACCGTGCTGGTCGCAGGGGCCGCCCGCATTGCCCGTGGCCGCGGCCGGGCAGGCCGGCGAACTGGGCGTGCAGCGCCCACCAGCGTCCGTCGTCGTCCCCGACGGGCAGATCGTCGTACTCGGATCGGAGTAGGGAGACGGGGTACCGCTGGGGGTCTCCGGGTTCGGTACCGGGTTCGGCACCGGCTTCGGCATGGGCGGTGGGGACGTGGAGGCGGTCGGCAGCGGGGATGGGGAGGTGGACGGGAACGGCAGCGGGGACGGGGAGATGGACCGGATTGGGGATGGGGAGGTGGCTGGGGACGGGGAGATGGACCCCGACGACGCCTCGGTCACCCCGACGACGCCTCGGTCGATGTCCCGGTCGACGTCTCGGGACTGACCATCGCCGTGGCGACGCCGGCCCCGCCGACCAGGAACAGCACAACGACAAACACCGTCGGCACCAGACCGCGCGACGGCCGTCGCACGAATCGACCAGATACTCGATGGCCAGACACCAGAGCGCCCCCCCGGGTGCGGCTGGCAACACGCCCGTTGCCGGCGGCCTGCCCCGGACCGGCGGAGACAACGTGATGCACGTTAGGCGGAAGCCCCACCATACGACGATCGATAGGATAACAGTCGCGTTGCCGGTCATCCGGGCCACGGGGGGAAGCGGTGAATGTCAGATTGCTGACGGAGAGGTCGGCGCGGGAAAGTATTTTTGTCGCCGTTTGCCTGACGGCGTGCCTGAATTGGCTCATGTTACCCATGGCGTCTCCGGTCCATGCGGCGGACGACGGGGTGGAACTCGGCGTCACCGTCGACGGTCAGCCCCTCGGCGAGGACAACGTGGTCCTCGGAGCCAGTGCGGTCGCCCGCGTGGTGGTCAGCGTGCAGAACCTGACCCGGTCGAACGTCCCCGTCGACTCGGTACGGCTGAGCGGAACCATGCTCGGCCTCACCTTCTTCGACTACGACACCCGGGTGCGCACAACCATCCCGGCCCGCGGATCGGCGAACTGGACCGTCGACCTGGATATGCGCGACCTCGACGGCCGGGCCACCGGACTGATGCCGGTGGAGGTGGCGATCCGGGGCGCGGACCTGCACACGGTGGCCGAGGTGTCGGGAACCGCCGACATCCACGGATCGCTGTTGTCCATCTACGGGCTGTTCGGCCTCGGGCTTGTCGTCCTGATGGGGCTGCTCTGGGCCGTCGCGTTACTCCCGCTCGGCCGCCATGCAGTGCCGGCCACCTGGTGGCAACGCGGCCTGCGGTTCGTGCCCGCCGGCTGCGGGGTCGGCCTGTTCGTCATCTTCGCGCTTTCAGCCACCCGGCTACTGTCACCCGGCACCCCCAGTGATTTCGGCATCACCATCACGACGACCGCCGTCTGCTTCGGGCTCGGGGCTCTGCTGCCCCAGCTGGTCCCGGCGACGAGGCGCGGCTGACCCCACCGGCCGTCCACGTGACGCACGCGCTGAGGATCGAGGGGCCCGGCCTGCGCGAGGCCACGACGAAGGACCTCGCACCGGGTGAGTCCGAGGACCTCACGGTGACCCTGCAGCCGGGTACTTACCAGCTGGACTGCCCGGTCGGCAACCACGAGTCGCTGGGTATGAAACTCGGCATCACGGTGTCCTGAGCCGTCCGCGCCATCTGGTGGAGTCGGCTGACGCCCACGTCAGCGCACCGCTCACCGGCCGGCGCCCGCGACGTTCCGCGCCTCGCGGCCGCAGGCGGGGCGTGTCATTCATTGACGAGATGGCTACAGTTCGACACCATCCAACTTCAGTTGGTAATCAATCGGCGGAGTGCCGGCTGGTCCTCCGTCCAGCCAGCCCGACCCGATCCGTTGCCAGGATCCTGGCGACCGAACCCGTGCTATGGCGCCCCGGCGGCCACGACGACGGTCGGGAAGGCCTGACCAGGGAGATCGGCCGTGCCGAGCAACCGGAGAACATTCGTACACCTGGCGGTCATGGCCGGAGCCACCGCACCGTTGTCCCTCACCGGGCTTCCCGTGTCTCTCACCGGGCTTCCCGCGGCGCTGGCGGCGCCGGTTCCAGGACCACGACCTGACCCACACCAGACGACGCCGGCCGGGGTCGGCATCCCCGGACCAGGCAGTCCCGGCTGGCTGACCAGTGGCAACAGCCGCGGGCTCTACGCCGGTTACTGGGTCAGCGGCGCGTACAGCACCACGGGCTTCCTCTGGCGCGACGGCACCGTGCATGTCCTCAACGGCAGCACGGCACCGAAGACGGTGACCGAGGACGGCGTAGTCATCGGCGATTTCGTCAGCCACTACGACCGGCAGGCGTTCCGGCTGGAACACAGAAACCCCCAGCCCCAGCGTCTGGGCTACCTCGGCGGCACCCAAACGGCCGGCGGCTACAGCAGCACCGCGGCGGCGGTCAACCGCGCCGGGGTCATCGTCGGCACCAGCACCACCAACGCTGGTACGCTCCATGCCTTCCGGTGGGCGGACAGCCACCTGCAGGATCTGGGTACGCTCGGCGGCCCGGGCAGCTCCGCCGTCGCGGTCACCAGCGCCGGTGCCATCGCCGGCAGCAGTGACACCGCCGCCGGCCCGTCCCACGCCTTCCTCTGGAGGAGAGGCACCCTGCACGACCTGGGTACCCTCGGCGGCCCGTCGAGTTCCGCGGTGGCCGCGAACGACGCCGGGCAGATCGTGGGCTACAGCGACACGGCCGACGGTCACACCCACGCCTTGCGCTGGGAACGCGGTCGTCTGATCGACCTCGGCACGCTCCCCGGCGACACCGATTCCTCGGCGATCGGTATCAACAACGTCGGCCAGGTCCTCGTCCGGAGCCGCGGCTCGTCGAGCCGTGCATTCGTCTGGCAGCACGGCCAGCGCGCGACCATTAGCGTGCCCACCGGCGACCTCGAGGTGACCGCCATCAACGACCGGGGAACCGTCGCCGGCACGGCGAACGGGCACGCGTTCCGTTGGCGCAACGGCCGCTTCACCGATCTCGGCACGCTGGGCGGGCCGTACAGCTACGCGAGCGCCATCACCCCCACCGACGTCGTCCTCGGTTCCTCGGTCCCGGCGGACTCCCCGATTCCGCTCGCGACCTTCTGGCCGGCCCCCGGCCGCTGACGCGACCCGCGAGACGTTTTTGGTCAGGATAGACGATGTCGGACGGATGGAGACCTCGCCGGCACGGCGGACCGCCGGCACCAGCACGGACGACCCGACGGAGGATCATCATGAGCGAGTCCGAAGACATCGCGGTACACACCCTGCCCGGCCACATCGCCGTCGTCGAGGTCCGCCGTCCGCCGCACAACTTCTTCGACGTGCGTCTGATCCAGACCCTCGCCGACATCTATGACAAGCTCGACGCCGACTCCGACGTCCGTGCCGTCGTGCTGTGCTCCCAGGGCAGGAACTTCTGCGCCGGAGCCGACTTCTCCGGCGCGAGTGCGGCCGAGGCGATTTCGGCGGATGAGGGGGCGCCGGCCCTTTACCGCGAGGCGCTACGGCTATTCGCCTCCCCGATACCGGTCGTGGCCGCGGTGCAGGGCAGCGCGGTCGGCGGCGGGCTGGGGCTCGCGCTGTCCGCGGACTTCCGGGTCGCGAGCCCGGACAGCCGCTTCGCGGCGAACTTCTCCCGGATCGGGCTGCACCAGGGCTTTGGCATCTCGGTGACCCTGCCGGCGGTCGTCGGCCGGCAGAAGGCGCTCGACCTGCTCTACACCGGTCGCCGGGTCGGTGGGCAGGAGGCGTTCGACATCGGCCTCGCCGACCGGCTCGTGCCGAACACCGAGCTGCGGGAGGCCGCGGTGGCGCTGGCCGGTGAGATCACCGCCGCCGCACCGCTGGCCGTGCGCAGCATCCGGGAGACAATGTGGGCGGATCTCGTCCCCGTCATCCGGGCGGCCACCGAACGGGAAACCGCCGAGCAGGCCAGACTGCGGGCCACCGAGGACTTCGCCGAGGGGGTGCGCGCCTCGACGGAGCGCCGCGAGCCCCGTTTCACCGGCTGCTGAGTGGTCCGGGCGGGCCGGTCCTCGGGGACTTCCGGGCGGGCGGGACGAGCCACCGGTCAGGCCTGGCCGCGGGCCACCGCCTCAGCCGGTGAGGAACCGCCCGCTTAGATAGGCCTCGGCCAGCTCGCAGCTGTCCCAAGCGTACTCGGTGACGCTCGGGACCGCGTCCGAGTGCGGATGGGTGCCCAGCCAAGCCACCAGGAGCAGCCGGCGCAACAGGACGAAGGTGGGGATCATTGCCACGTCGTCCGCGGTGAGCGGGCGCTGGCGCTGGTAGGCGGCCAGCCAGGCGGCCACCAGGTCGCCGGCCTCGTCGAGGTGCTCGATGAAGGACAGCGACGCGGCGAGATCCCAGAGGTACCAGCCGAAGCCGCAGTCGTCGAAGTCGATCACACAGACGTCCCCGGTGGACTCGTCCCGGGGTACCAGGAGGTTCGCCAGCCGCATGTCGGCGTGGACGAGCCCGAACCGGTCCAGCCCGGTGCCGAAGGCGGCCAGGCGTGCCTCGATGTCGGCCGCGGCCCGGCTCAGCAGGCCCAACGCCGCGCGGCTGTCCCCCCGCGGGCCGGGGCCGCCGGCCAGCCCGATGATCAAGCCCTCCGACCAGCTCCCCCACCGGCCAGCGTCGCCGAGCATGCTCCGCCAGGTCCACTCGAAGCGGGCGAAGGTAGCCGGGCGGGACCACTCCCGCGCGTGCCGATGCAGCCGCGCGGTGATGTCCCCGAGCTGCCCGAACGCGCCGCGCAGGGACGTAGGGTCCGTCGGTTCCGGTGAACGTCCGTCGACCCATTCGAACAACACGGCGTGCCGCTCGGCACCACCCGACCCAGCGGGATCCGGCGAGGCGGCGCTCGGAGGGAGGGCGCCGGTCGCGGCCACGGTCGCCACGGGCCCACCCGCCATCGTCGGCACGACCGGCGGCGTCACGACCACGCCGTCGGCGCGCAGGGCAGCCACCCACGCCAGCTCGCCGTGAATCTCGACGAGAGTGTGGTACCCGGGCCGGTGCAGCCGCAACGCCCAACGCCGGCCGGTCGCCGGGTCGTCCACGCGGTAAGTGACGTTCTCCGAGACATGCAGCAGGCTCGCCCGCGGCGACGGGCCGAGATCGTAGGCGGCGAGGACGTCACCGAGGACGCCGTCCAGCCCCACCAGCCCGTCAACGGAGGTCGCGCTCACCGTACGACCGCCGGTCCAGGCGAGATGGCGCCTCCGTGGGAGGACGTGACCCCGCGTACGGTTCCGGCCTGCTTGAACCCTTGCTTGAACCCTGTTTCACCAAGGGAAATGGTCCGCATCCATCTTGTTTGCCGGAGTCGGCGGGCCGCCGTCAAGGAACCGGGCCCGGCCGCACCCACCGTCGAAACCCACCGTCGAAGAACCAGCGCCACGGCGCGGCGCCTCCACGAACACGGCCGCGCTGCGGCCGACGCCGTGCTGTTCTGCACCCCGCAGTACGCAGGCGCACTACCGGAAGCTTCAAGAACCTGATCGACTGGACGATCGGCGGCGGGGTGAGCCCATCGCGGTCCACCGGCGACCGACCCGGACGGCCGACCACCGATGGGCCCGCGATTGGGACACCGACCTTCCCTCCCTCGCGCCCTGCGCGGCGTCTCACCCGGACAGGTGACCCGCCGCGGCCGGACACGTCAGTTCGGGATGGGCTGGCAGTTGGGTTGCGGGATGGGCGGGTAGGGAGGGCAGGGCGGTCCGGGCGGCTGGCAGCCCGCGCCGGTGGTGAGCAGACCGAGCGTGACGGCGGCTCCGATGGTCACCAGAATGCGACGGACACCGACAGCTCGCCCGGTTCTTCTCTTAACGGGTCGACGCATATTTGAACCTCTCTCGCGTCTCTCACGTGTTCTCCGATCCGCTATTCCCTACCAGAACTTCCCCACTCAATGACAACGGCGCGCCGAGCCCTTCGATTCCGTTTCACGTTTATGTATTCCCGTCCGGATTATCGGGCCGCGCATCGGGCGGACGGCCGGGCCGGTGAGAACCCGATGCGGTTGGCACCGGAACACCCTGCCCGCCCGGCCATCGATGACAATATTCATCAAGATGGGAGAACCGATACATCTGTGCCGAACCAGCGAAAGTCCGGGCGGCGGCCACGCCTGCCGTTGACCGGCGTCGACAGCCGTTGACCACTTTTGACACCGTTGACCATCGTCCGGGAGGACCATTCCAGCGGCCGGTCCTTGCCCGGGAGTACGGGCCGGGTGACCGGCTGCGCCCACATCACCGGGGGTGCCCGCAAGGGGTATCCGCATACCCCGGATGGGCTCATGTTTCCAGTCCGGTGGAGATGTTCCCGTAGGACCTGGCCACCCGGCGTACCGGGCCCCTAATATCCTCGAGCCGGGATGACAGATTTCTGGAAATACAGCGCGGAGGAAACCATGCTCCCCTCACCGGGCAGGTCGGTATGCCGCCCGCACCTCGATCGGGTGCCCGTCCGCCCCGGCGGCTCCGGGGCTATGGGGGATGCCGCACAATCCGTTTCAGCCCGTACCCGGCACCCGTCCCGCCGCGCCGTATCCATCATGGTCACCGCAATACTGCTCGTTCTGTTCTCAGCGTTGCCGGCCGGCGCCGTGATCCGCCGTCCGGTGCATCATCCGCTCCCGATGATCAACGTTTCGTACGAGACCGGCGCGGTGAGTGGCGTCGGGCGGCAGACCGACCTGACAATCACCGACAAAGGACCGGGGATCCTGCACGTCCAGTCAATTTCGGTGGACGGTGAACGCTTCCTGGATCAGAACTCCCATCTCCGGATCGCGCCGGGGCGCAGCTACATGTTCACCTTCGGCTGGGCCGGTGGCCCCGGGGGTGGTCCGGACGGGCCGACGGTCGTCATCGACAGCGATGCGCCTACCAGCCCCACCGTCCTCCACATCGGCTATCAGTGAGGCCGCACCGGCAACGAGACCGCACCCGGTGAGGTCGCACCGGCAACGACGGCGAGGCCCGCGGTACCGGCGACCGCCCGGAGGGCGCCGATGCCGTTCGCCGACGCCACCGGTCTGCTCGCAATCCGGATGGATCGGGAACGGGCGGCCGTGGTCTCGGGTGTCTGCTGCCGGCAGATCGGGCGGTCGTGCCCGCTCGGCGCAGATAAGAGCAGATAAGAATGGAAGGGATGACACCACGATCGTTCGCCGACCATCTTGCGGATCTGGACTTGCCGGCGCTGGCCGCTCTGCTCCGCTCGCGTCCGGACGTGCTGGTCGAGCCGGTCCCCCGTGGTTTCGGGCAGCTCGCGCAGCGGCTGGAAAGTCCGGACTCGCTCGCGGCGGCGCTGTGGGAGCTGAACCGCGACACGCTCCGGGTCGGCCAGGCGGCGGCGCTGCTGGGGCAGCCCGCGACGGTACCCCGGATGGCCGAGCTGTTGGGTGCGTTACCGGACGCGGTGCGCGCCGGGGTGGGCGATCTGTGCGCCCGCGGCCTCGCCTGGATCGACACGGTGGTCCAACTCCCGGAACCGCTGCACAACCACTGGGTCGAGGAGATCAGTTCCGCCCGCCCGGTCGCAAAGATCGCTTACAACGTCCTGGTCGAGGATCTACGTAAGGCGGTCACGGCGCTCGGGGCTCCGGCCGAAAACCTGCGCAAGACCGAGCTGACCGCGCGGCTCACCGAACTCATGTCCGATGCCCGCCGCATCGCGACGATCATCGTTTCCCTGCCCGCCCCGGCGAGGCAGCAACTCGATGACCTGCGCCTGGCCACGGCCGGCGGCTACTTCCCCTACACGTTCCCCTACACGCCCTTCGAGGAGGTCCACGACCAGAGGGCAGCCGCGCAGCCCATCAGGCAGCTGATCACCGCGGGGCTGGTGCTGGGCGTCGGCAACCGGCCGGAGCTCCCCCGTGAGGTCGCGGTCGCCGCCTGGCTGGCCAGGCACGACCAGGGACTCACCGGGCCGCCGGACATTCCCCGGCCGGAGGTGAACGAGGCTGTCGTCCGGTCGAGCTCCCAGGCGGCCGCACAAGGCGCCATCCGCGCCGTGACCGCCCTGCTCGACGAGGCCGCCGCCCCCGTCGTAGCGCTCAAGCGAGGAGGCGTCGGTGGGCGGGAACGGGCCCGGCTGGCGAAGCGGCTGTCGATACCGTTGGCCGAGCTGCCGCTGTGGATCGACCTGGTCGCGGCCGCCGGCCTGCTGACCTTCACCGATGGCGGCTACGCACCGAGCTCGCGGTTCCAGGAGTGGCGGGAGGAGTCGCCAAGCCATCAGTGGGCGACGCTGGCTGCGGCGTGGCACGCTCTGGAGCACGCGCCGACGAGCCGCGAGGGTGCCGACGAGAAGGACGTCCCGCCGCCCCTGCCCATCGAGTCGGGGGCGGGCCAGATTCGCCGGGTGCTGATCCGCGCGGCGGCCGGCGGGCGGTCGGTGCGGCTCACGGCTGAGAACCTCGACTGGTTCTTCCCCCTGCACGGCTACGACGCCGCCACCCGCAAGATCAAGGTAGCGGCGGCGATCCGCGAGGCCGAGCTGCTCGGGGTGTTCGCCCTCGACGTCCTGTCCGAGCTCGGCCAAGCTCTGCTCGAGGCCGCGCCGAGCACCACCGACACGGCGGCTGCCACCGTCGGGCTTATGATCGTCTCGACCGCGGACGAGTTCGCCGCGCAGGCCGCGAGGACGGTGCGGGACCTGGCGGACCGCTGCGCCGAGCTGCTGCCCGAGACGCCGTCCAGCCTGATCCTGCAGTCTGATCTCACCGCGGTCGTGTCCGGCCAGCCCAGCGCGGCGATGTCCCAGCTCCTGCGGGCCGCGGCGGTGCCGGAGTCCCGGGACGCGGCCGGGACCTGGCGGTTCACCTCCGCCAGCGTCCGCGCCGCGATGGACGCCGGATGGTCCGCCACCGAGCTGCTCGAACAGCTACGCACCATAGCCGATCACGGTCTCCCGCAGCCGCTCGAATACCTCATCGCCGACGTCGCCCGCCGGCACGGACACGTGCAAGTCCGCGGGATGCGCAGCGCCGTCCTCGCCGACGAGCCCACGACCGCCGAGATCCTCCACACCCGGGCGCTGGCGAAGCTGCACCTCGCCCGGCTCGCCCCCACCGTGCTGGCCAGCCCGGTGGAACTGGGCACGGTCCTCGCCGAGCTGCGCCGGACGGGCTTCTACCCCGTCGCCGAGGACGCGACGGGCACCGTCATCGTGACGAGCGGGCCGGGACGGAAGGCGCCGCGGGGGGCCTCGGCACAGCCGTCCCGGGCGTCCCGACCGCGCGGTGGGCCCCCCGCCGGTCCGTCGGCGACCCGACGGCGGCTGACGGCCGACGAACTCGCCCAGCGCCTGCGCACCGGCGAGGACGACGGTGTCACCCTCCTGACCAATCTCGCCCAGCGGCTCGGCGAGATAAACGGGCGGCTGAACGACGCCGAACTCGCCGTGCTGGCGGACGCGGTGGAACGCCGCAGCGACGTCGTCATCGCCTACCGGGACAAGCAGGGCACCCGGACGGTCCGCCGCATCCAGCCGAACCAGCTCTTCGGCCGGTGGCTGAACTCCTGGTGCCACCTGCGCAACGCCGAGTGCGAGTTCGCCGTGGCCAACATCGAATCCGTCAGTCCCGTCGGCTGACCGGCACCCCCTTCCCGCCGAGGCGGCGCCCGAGATCCCGAGCTCACCGCGACGATGACCACCCTGGACGTCACCGCGCCCAAAAAGAACATCCATGAAAACCCCCCGACCGGGAGCCATCGGAGATTGCGATCCCTCCAGGGATAATCAGCGACCCGATGGTAAATCCGCAGGTCGACGCCATGATCCAAGTCTAGTCGCCGGGCCCGAAGGGGTCGCGGCATCCGGTGCCGCCACTGGACACAGCCGGTGAAGGCGGCCGGCACTGGCAGGCGCGTCCAAACTGGTAGTCGTCAGGGGCTGTAGGGCGGTGCATCTCGC
>NZ_CDWTNB010000079.1:0-17914 GCF_977947065.1 Frankia sp. CgJB1 | reverse complement strand
CCGGTGGTGCCGACGATCCCGGGCGGCGCCGGGCCCGTCGCGGACGCGCAGCCCGCTCGCCCCGCGGCGGCCGACCAGACTCCGCCACCCCCTTCACCGGTTCCGTCCGCACCGCCGCCGGTCTTCGTCAAGGGGCTTGAGCCGCGGCGGCCGACCGGTGGCCTGCGCTACACCGCGCCGTCAGTCGACGGTGGATCCGGGCCGGTCACGACGGTGGACGGCGGGTCGGGACTGGGCCGCCCGGCTGGAAACGGTGCGCTCAGCGCCGCCCGCGGCGAAGCCGGCACGGCGCAGCCCGGTGCGGGCACGCGTCCCGCTCGCAATGCGCCCTGCCCGTGTGGGTCAGGCCGCAAGTACAAGCGCTGCCACGGCGACCCGGCGCGCCGCAACGCCGAGTGATCCATCCCTGGAGCCGGTGGCCGCGCTAACCCACCTGCAGGGTTGTCACCCGCCAGCGTCCGCCGGACGACTCCATGCGCAGCGCGAGTGCGGCCACCCGGGCACCTCGGCTGATGACCGCCGAGACCTCGGCGACTCCGGGTCGCGGTTCGCTGACCCGTACGCTGCGGACCTGACTCCGCCTGCGATCCGTGGTCTGGGCGACGATGCGTTCGAGATCGTTCTGCAGGCGGGGCGTCGTCCATCCGGCGAGATGCGAGGCCGGGCGCACTCCGCCGAGCGTCTCGACGATCGCTCTGACGATGACCACCGCCGTTTCCCGGGGCGGTGGGTTCGTCCGGCTCCCGGCGGGGCTCCCCGGCCGCGGACCGGCTACCGGTTCGAGACCCGGCACCACGTGTGACGCCGCTGATCCCGTTCCTGTCCCCGTGACCGTGCGTTCGGGCATGGCGAGGTGCCGAGGCGTCCGATCGACCGTCGTCGTGCCACCGGGCTCGGTCTGGCCGTCCGCACCGCCACGGCCGCCGCGGCGGCGTCCGCCGCCTCCCGGGGCGGTCACGGGCCGGCCTGGACGATCGGCGGTGGTGCGTCCGGCCGGCCGCACCCGGGGTCGGGGCGGCCTTGTCGACGAGCCGGTCGAGGCGCCGGCCGGCGAGGGTCCGGCCTCGTCGTCATAGGGCGGTTCGTGGGGGATGACGGGAAGGCGGCGCATTGCGGGGGCCGGAATTGGACGCCGGGGCAGGGTCAGGGCGTAGGTGGCGGTCACGGCAGGCTCCGGAAGTGGTGGGCGGGGTCAGGGCCCGGGGGGTGGCTTCAGGCGTTGGCCAGGGAAGATCAGATTCGGGTCGTGGCCGATCAGGTCGGAGTTGGCGGCCCACCACCGTGGCCACTCGGCTGCGATCTACTCCTGCGTCGCGTCCGGGCCGAGATGACGGGCCGCGATGGACCAGAGACTGTCGCCGCGGAGGACGACGATTTCCGCCGCATCGACGCCGGGAGAGGTCCGGTCGGTACCCGGGAGGCTCATGGGCGTGCCCGTTCCACGAGGGGCCGGCGGCACGATCGGATCCCGGGCTGGTGTCGACGCGGCCGGAGCCGCCGGTCCGGACGGTGTCGGGTGGGACGGTGTCGGGTGGGACGGCGTCGGGTGGGACGGCGTCGGAGTGATGGCTGCGCCGGGCGCGGCCGGGTTGCTCGGGGAGGTGGTGGCGGGTCGGTCCAGGTCCGGCCAGCCGGCTGTGGTCGTGTGAGCCGTGGTGAGCCGAGTGAGGGCGCCGGGGTCAGGGGCGGTGTGCACCGGGTTTCCGCCGGCGGCGGAACCCGGGGAGGGGGGCAGCGTCGGCGAGCCGGCCGCTGAGGTGGTCCCGTGCAGGTCCACGACGGGGATCGCCTCGCCGAGACCGGGAACCGAGATCGTCGGGGTGGGGCTGGTCGCCGGGATGGCACCGGCGCCGGTTACGGGTTCGGTAGGGGAGGCGGGGCCGGTGGAGGATGCAGGGGGTATCGCGGGGGTGTGACCGGCGGAGGTGCCGGCCGGGGGGCGGTCGAGGCCGGGGAAGCTGGCTATCGGGTTCGGGGGGTGGCCGACGGTGGCGGGCCGGTCCAGATCGGGCAGTGCGGCGGTGGCGCCCGCACTGACACCGGTCCCCGCAGGTCCGGTGGCCGCGGAGGCCGGGACCGCGGCGATGATCGGCGCCACCCCGGCGACGAGTGTCACTCCGAGGCCGATCTCGAGCATCCGCCGCATCGTGCGGGGAACGATCCGGCGGGCCAGCGCCGCGCTGAGCCGGCCGACTCCGCCGGGGACGGCCGACAGCGCGCTGAGCAGAACCCCCAGGCACAGCCAGAGCAGGCACACCCAGGCGACGACCCCGATGATCGTGGCCAGCGCCTGCTCGGGCGCGGCGGCGAACCATTCTGGGGCGGCCTCGATGCTCTCCGGCAGGTCGGCCAGCCGGGGTCCGAAAACGATCAATATGATCGCCGTGATTGCGGCCGCGGTCGCGCCGGCGAACCGCGCCAGCGTCTGTCGAGCCGCCCTCGCGATCATTGTGGGTGCTCTTGTCCGCCGGATGTTGTCGAGATCGTTCGTTTGCCTACGTTTGCTTGTGTAAACCCCTGAAAGCTCGCTGCCAACCCTGCTTGTGTGGGGAGTGAGGGGTGACTGGGGGAAGCTGGCGAAATCTACCTTTATGGGAGGAATTTCGTGCGATGGGAGGATCTGTTCGCCGACCTGGAGCTGCAGTGGGAGGCGAATGAGGCCGCCGAGCTCTCTGCCGAGCTCGCGGACCGCAGCCGACGGGAGGCTGCCTACCTGCGGTTGATCGATCGGATGCGACCTGTCGTCGGACACCCGGCGCGTTGCCGGGTGCTGGGTGGTCAGCGCGCTCCCGAGATCCTGCACGGCACCCTGTCGGCCCTCGGGGTGGACTGGTTGCTCATCGCCGAGCCCGGCGCGACGGAGGCTCTGGTGCCGGTGCGGTCGCTGCTGGCCGTGGAGAACCTGCCGGTGGTCTCGGCCCAGCCGGGTCATGAGGGTCCGCTGGCGGCCAAGCTGGATCTGCGGTACGTCCTGCGCGGGCTCGTCCGGGACCGCTCGGCGTGCACGCTCATGCTGGTGGACGGGGTGACCCTGCACGGGACGCCGGTGCGGGTCGGCTCGGACTTCCTGGAGGTAGCTGAACACGCCGTCGGCGAGTTCGCCCGGCGCGGCCAGATCCGTTCCGGCTGGACCATCCCCCTCGACGCGATCGCCTACGTTCGTCGGATCCCCTGACCTCGCCGCGCCTACTGACCTCGCCGCGCCTACTGCGTCTAGTCCTCGGGCGGAGCCTCGTTACGGCTCATCGGATTGGCTGCGACGAAGGCCCGGGTCTGTTCATAGGCGCGCTGAATGTACGCCTCCAGCTCGGTGCGCTCCACCCGCCACTGGCCCCGTCCCCCGATCTTGATGGCGGGGAGCTCGCCCGAGCGGACAAGCGCGTAGGTCTGGCTGGAGGAGATGTTGAGGATGTCCGCCACATCGCTGAGTTGAAGGAAGCGGTCGTTCATCAAAGTCCTCCTTCTGAGGGCAGATGTCTCTCCTCACGTGTGTATCAGAGATACCACCGCTTATCGCGTCCGGATGCGTGTGCTTGTGGATAAGTGCACGCGGATACCGCCAAAAGACCGTGCTCGCAGGTACTGGACTGGTCCGCTACCCGTGCCCGCCTGGCCCAGAGGTCGACGGATCCCGTTCGGTCCGCATCCGATTCCTCGCTGGTTTGGCTGGGCTCAGGGCCGACGACCGCGTACGCTCTGCGACCGGAAGGTGCGAACATGTACCAATGGTCCGGCCAGGAGAAAAGGGAGGTCTCCCGGTGACCGAGCTCGCCGCGGCACCGGCCCGCCCGGAGGCGTCCCCGCCACCGGCATCACCCCCGGCCCGTCGGTTGACCCGCCGACGGTGGCGTGACTCCCGGCTGCTCGTCGGGGTGTTACTCGTGCTCGTCTCGGTGGTCGTCGGGGCGCGGCTGTTCGCCAGCGCGGACGCGACCCACCAGTGGGTGGTCGCCAAGGTGGACATGCCGGCCGGGCACATCATCGTCGCCGGGGATCTTGCCACGGTGCCGGCCAGGCTCGACGAGAGGACCTCGGGTCGTTACTACCCGGGAAGCCGTCTCGACGACCTGGTCGGCGCCACCCTGGCGCGGCCGGTGGACACCGGCGAGCTGGTGAGCGGGCCCGACTTCGCCGGCCAGAACACCCAGCCGACGTGGCTGGTGCCGATCATCGTGAAGGCCGGGCGGCTGCCGGCCCTCGGACCGGGTGACCATGTGGACGTCTTCGTGTTCCAGAGTGGCGCCGTCGCGCCGAGCACTACCGGGGGCGATCAGCAGGCCGGCCGGAGCACACCGGCCGCGCCCGCGGGCGCGGGGGCCGAGGCGCTGGTCCTGCACGACGTCGAGTTTGTCAGCCTCGAGAAGTTGACCAGCGGGGACCGTTCGCTAACGCTGCGCGTACCGGTGGACAACGCCATCCAGGCCGTCGCGGCCTCGCAGAGCGAGCGGGTCGACGTCGTGAAGATTGAGCGCGACTCCCGCGGTGGGGTCGGCTCGACGGGACCGACCACCGTGCCGGGGTACGGCCGGTGAGCCTGCCGATCCTCACCGCTGTCACCGATGCGATGGTCGAGGCCGGCCTGGTCTCGGCCTTCGATCGTCGCGACCTCGGGGTTACGGTGGTGCGCCGCTGCG
The DNA here is from genome assembly GCF_977947065.1 of Frankia sp. CgJB1. NCBI lineage: Bacteria > Bacillati > Actinomycetota > Actinomycetes > Frankiales > Frankiaceae > Frankia > Frankia sp. CgJB1. The sequence goes on along the minus strand of NZ_CDWTNB010000079.1, from coordinate 13,280 downwards.
TCGACCTGCCGGACCTGCTGGCCGCGGCGACCACCGGCGCGGCCCGGGCTGCCCTGCTGTCTGCGGACCTGCGCCGGCTTGACCGGGATGCGTTGACCCGCCTGGCCATGGCGGGCATTGCGGTGGTCGGGCTGACCGCCCCCGGCGACGAGGACGGCGACCGGCGGCTGCGGCAGCTCGGCGTGGCCGCGGTCATTCCCTCGGACGCCACCGCGGAGGTCATCGCGGGAGCGGTCGTCGAGGCATCCCGGGCGCTGGCGACGAACGCGGCCGCGCCGGCGACCCGGGCGCCCGGTTCCTACAGCGAACCACTCGTCGGGTTCGGGCCGCTCGCCCCAGCCATCGGTGTCACCGACGGCGTGGGGCCGATCGGACCGGGCGACGGCCGGGTGGGCCGGGTGATCGCGGTATGGGGTCCGGCCGGCGCGCCGGGACGCACCACGATCGCGCTGTGCCTGGCCGCCGAACTCGCCGGGCTGGGGACCTCCACCCTGCTGGTGGACGCCGACTCCTACGGCGGCGCGGTCGGGCAGCTCGTCGGCCTGCTCGAGGAGGCCCCCGGTCTGGCTGCGGCGGCCCGGTCGGCCAACCAGGGGCTGCTGGACGTGCCCCGGCTCGCTGTACTGTGCCGTGATCTGGGCGGCGGCCTGCGAGTGCTGCCCGGCATCCCCCGCCCCTCGCGATGGCCCGAGCTACGCCCGGCATCCGTTGAGACCGTGCTGTCGATGGCCCGGCGCCTGGCGTCCTTCGTCGTTGTGGACTGCGGGTTCTGCCTGGAGACGGACGAGGAACTGTCGTTCGACATCTCCGCGCCCCGGCGTAACGGAGCGACGCTCGCCGTGCTGGGCGCGGCCGACGTCGTGCTGGCGGTGGCGTCTGCCGAACCGGTCGGTCTGGTCCGGTTTGTGCGGGGACTGTCCGACCTGCGGGAGACCGTCCCCTCCGTCGACCCGCTTGTCGTGGTGAACCGGCTGCGCGCCTCGGTCGTGGGCGGAGACCCGGCCCGCGAGGTCAGTCGGGCGATTCTGCGCCACACCGGGACCGAGCCGGTGGTCCTGGTGCCCTACGACCTCGCCGGGCTGGACGCCGCCCAGGTGACCGGACAGCTCCTGCGTGACTATCGCTCCGACCTCCCCGGCCCGGCTGGCGATCAGGGAGCTGGCCGGCCGGCTGCTTGGCCGCCCGGCGGCTCCCCGCCGTCGGCGGGGGAGCCCGCGGCGCCAGGCCCGGTGAACTCGGTGAGTCCGGCGAACCAGGTGATCTTGGTGAGCGGGCAGGCCGTCCCGACGGACGAGCCGGGGCCGCATCCCCCGCTGGGCCTGCCGCTGGGCCTGCTGCCGTCCGGCCGATTGCTTGCGCGGCGTCGGCAACTCACGGTTACGCCCTTGGCGTAACCGTGACATAAAGTATTCGTGTCGTCATCTTGGTGTAGTGGGGGCGGTTACAGCGAGCAAGTTGGGGGCATCGTTGTGTGGAGGAACTTCGGTCAAGTCGTGAGAGAGATCTCACTGATAGCTTCCGACCTTATAAAATTTACTACATAGAGTAGCTTTCTTAATCCGTAGAGTCTGAGATGCGAGAGAAGTCGTACAAGAAAGTCACGCAACGTAGCATCGTATATGTATCTGCGAGCGGTCTCTTTCGGCAACGTTACGTTAGTGGGAGCATGCCTCGCCAGCACCACACGAGTCGTACCTTGATCTCCTATGGGCGCGGCGAGAGGTACGTGATGCTCGTTCGAGACGGCTGGGGGTGTGTCGGGTGAGCCGAGAGTACGCGAAGGCCGTGGGCGCCCGGTTGCGGGCGATTCGGATACAGCAGGGTCTGTCGCTGCAGGGAGTGGAGCAGAAGTCGCGGGGGCGGTGGAAGACCGCTGCCGTTGGCTCCTACGAACGCGGTGACCGCATGATCAGCGTGCATCAACTCTCCGAACTCGCGGGATTCTACGGAGTCCCGGTCTCGGCGCTGTTGCCCAACGAGGATCAGCTGCCGCCGCGGGAGCGTCGCCCACGTACGGTGCTCAACCTGGAGAGGCTGAGCGAGGCTCCGCCGGACTCCTCTGCTCTCGTCCGTCGGTGGGTCGCCCAGATCCAGCGCCAACGGGACGACTACGCCGGCCGTGTGCTGTCCATCCGGGATGGCGACGTGCGTGCGCTCGCCCTGCTCCACGACACGACCCCCCAGGAGTTCGCCGAGCGGCTGCGGAACTGGGGAGTGCTGGAGACCAGCTTCCCCGAAGAGAGTAGCGAGGAGCCGCCGGAGTAGTCCGGTGGACTGCCCGGGCGCTTCGAGCGCCGGGAGCAGCAAGGTACGGTCAACGCGGACCATGGACTGTTACCGGCCCATCCCCGGCCGTCCCGACGAGGCGGGCACGCCGTTCGTGGGCGGGTCGGCCCAGGTGCGACCGGGCGGCCCACATGGCAGCGAGCATGCCGGGCGGCGGGCATCCCAGCGCGATGCGTCTCCCTTCCCGGTCGCCGCGCCGGGAGGTGGACTATGACCAGGAAACGGGCCCCACGCAGAGGTCTGGTCCTGGGAGCCGGTGGAGTGCTCGGCTCCGCCTGGATGATCGGCGCGATGCGGGCGGTCGAGACCGCGACCGGCCGTAATCTGAGCGGAGCCGACCTGGTGGTCGGCACGTCCGCCGGCTCGGTAGTCGCGGCCCTGCTCGGTCTGGGGATCGGCATCGACGTGATGGCCAATTCCGAGCGGGGGATCTACGAGGCGGGGGATCCCGTTCTTGACTACCGCGACCTCGGTGCTTCCCTACCCCCGCGCCCCCGGATGCGCATGGGTTCACCGAGGCTGCTGACGGCCAGTGCCCGGCACCCCCGGCGGTCCTCGCCGATGGTCACGCTGGCGGCGATGCTTCCACAGGGCCGTGGGAAGATCTCCGCGGTCGGCGATCTGGTGACCGCGGCGATGGACCGCAAGGGCCTCGATCCGACCGGGTGGCCCACCAGGCCCGCGCTGCGGGTGGTGGCCATGAACTTCGACACCGGTGAGCGCGTGCTGTTCGGTGTGGCCGATGCGCCTCGGGCAACCTTGTCCGAGGCGGTGATGGCGTCGTGTGCCATTCCCGGCTGGTACGCCCCGGTCGCGGTGGACGGCCAGCGATTCGTTGACGGCGGAACCCGATCGCCTGCATCGGTCGATCTTCTCGCCGACGCGGGCCTCGCGGAGATCCTGGTGCTCGCCCCGGCCTGCTCGTTCCACCTCGACCGACCCCGTGGCACGGTGGCCCGGGTCGAACGCCAGGTCCGCCGGGCCGCCACCCGCCGGCTGATGCGGGAGGTCGAGATGGTGGAGGCGGCTGGCACCCGGGTGACGGTGCTCTGCCCAGGTCCGGAGGATCTCGAGGTCATCGGCGGAAACGTGATGGATCTGACCCGGCGGGCCCAGGTGTTCGAGACGGCGCTGCGTACGACGGGCGAGGCCCTGCATGCCGCCGCCCGTTCCGCCCGTTCCGGCGTGGCCGGGGCCACCGACGACGCCGAGGCGAGCGGGGGCCGGCTTGGGCTCGGCCTGGCCGGCTGACCTGGTCCTCGTGGCTGACCTGGTCCTCGTAGCCGGCTCGCCCCGGTTGGTTGCACACTGAGCGGGTGCGCATCTATCTCCCGTCCACGCTGGCCGTCGCCCGATCGGTCTGGGAGTCCGCGCGCATCCCCCCAGGCACCGGATTCGCGGTCACCCCCGCGACGCGTGAGTGGTACGCCCAGTCGGAGTCCGAGGAGGAGTTGGAGTACGCGGCGCTGCACGACGCCGGCCGGGCAAGCCTGCGGCTGCTGGACGCCGACCCGTCCGCGCCGCGCCGGCGCATGGTCTTCGTGGCCGATGTCGCGGACGGCGAGGTGCGGGTAAGAGATGATCTTGAGCAGGGTGTCGTCGAGGTGGACTTCCCGGTGCCGTGGTCGGCCGTGCAGGCCATCCATGTCGACGACGGAGACGACGAGGAGGTTGTCGCGGCGGTCGCGGCGGCGGCGAAGTGCATCGTCGAGGCCGATCTCGGTGGGGATGACGCCGCCTTCACCGTGGACAGCGTCGAGGGCTTCGAACTGCTGTGGTTCGCGCCTCAGGAGCTCCCCGGTCTTCTCTGACCCCGACGGAGACGCGGATGTTGGGTGCACGGGGGTGGAGGTCTCCCCCGCGCGGCGGAGGAGACCACGCACGTTGACGGCTCGTTGGGGCATGCTGTCTGGACTGGTGACCAGCTGGCGTGAAATGCCCCCGACGGGCGGCCCTCGCGGTTGTCTTCCCATACTCCTCACTCCTCCCTGGGGTGCTGTTCGTCGCCTGACGTCCGTGAACGGTGATTTCCCACCCAGGGAGATCGACGTGGACAACGGTTGAACCTCCCCGGGTGCGGCCGATGCCGGGCGTTGCGAATAATGCTGGGGAGCCTTGCGGCGGCGACCGGGTTACCACCTGGATGGCGCCGAGGGGGCTCCACTTCCCACAACCTTCGTACCGAGATGTCACCCCCGCTGGCAGGTGTGATCTCGACCGACCTACCGCGGTAAGGAGGCTGGCAGCCCATGCTGTACCTCGCCGGGCAGATCCTGGCGTACGTGCTGGTGGCGATGCTCATTGGTGCGGCGCTGGCCTGGGTCTTCCTGATCGCGCCGCTGCGCCGGCAGGCCCGCAACGCCGACGCTGACGCCGCGCGGAATCGGGCGGGATCGGTGGAGACGCCCGCCGGCACCGGCTTGGGCCTCGACGAATCCCGCCCCGGCGCGGTCCCGTCAGCCGATCAGGCGGCAGCCGCGGACGACGTGAACCGCGTGAATGCCGGGAATGCTGCCGAGGCCGGGAACGCCGTGGCGGCGTGCGTCGGCGACGCCGACACGGGTGTCCCCGGTTCGGGCGCCCGCGGCACGGGCACAGGGCAGGCCGCCGAGCTGATCGCCCGGTTGCGCCGGCAGCGTGACGACGTCGCCTTGGAGAAGGCGGATCTAACTGCCCGGCTCGCTGTCGCCGAACAGCGTGCCGCGGAGTCCGAACGGCGGATCGCCGAGGCGGAGCGCCATGCCGTGATCGCAAGCGCCCGGGTCGAGGAGATCGAGGCAGCGCTGCGGGCCCGGGCGTACGCCGTGACACCCGGCGCGGCCCAGGCCCTCCCGGCCGGCCCGGGTGCCGCCGGCGAGGGTACTGCCGGCCCGGGTGCCGCCGGCCCGGTGCCGGCGGGCTCCCCGGGGGCGGGCGGTGATCCCGCCGGCCCTTCGGCGGCGGAGCTCGCCCATGAGGCCGAGCTGCTGCGCAGACAGCTCGTCGAGGCCGAGGGCCGGGCGGCCAAGTTCTCCTCCCGACTGGCCATGGCCCGTACGGAGGCGGAGGACGCGCAACGCCAGGTGGCCACCATGACCACCCGGCTGGATCGGCACCAGGCCGAATGGGCGGCCGAACGGCTCAGCCTGCTGGGGCGGATCGCGAAATCTGAGGCGCTTCTGGGCCAGGCCTCCTCTGACGAGAAAGCCGGTGCCGAGCATCCCGAGGCTGCCCCCACCGCCGAGGCCGCCGTCGCGGTCGGGGTTGCTGCCGCGGGCGGTGTGGTCCCGTCGAACCTCGCGGTCACCCCGAACGAGGCGGGGCCGTCGAAGAGCGCGCTGCCCGCGCACGGCCTGGCTCTGTCGCCCGAGGCGAACATCTCGGGGGCGACGGTCCAGGCGAGCGGCGTTGCCACGAAGAACCGGCCACCGGCCCCGGGCGGACCGCCGTCGAGTAGTCAGGGGAGTGGCTGCGGCGTGAAGAGCACCGGTGGCAGGAGCACCGGTGGAACGAACGGGGCCAGCGGCCAGCCGGGTACGGGTAGCCGGGTCGTGCTGGAACCCGCGCCGCGGTGGAACGGTCTCCTCGATCCAGTGCGGTCGGGCGGCGACAACCTCAAGGAGATTGTCGGCGTGGGCCCGGTGATCGAGGCCCGGCTGCGGGCGTTGGGCATCACAACCTTCAGTCAGCTGGCCGAAATGGGTGATACCGACGTCGAGCGGCTCGCTCACCGGCTGGATGGCTTCGGTGACCGCGTCGTCTCCGACGATTGGGTCGGCCAGGCCCAGGATCTGCAGGCCCGGCACTACGGCGGCGTCTACTGACCGGACCGCCGTCCACCTCGCTCGTCACAGTCCGGAGATGAGTCCCTCGATCTCAGCCTCCAGGATCCGGCGGTCGGTGACGTCGGAGTAGAGCCAGACATGGCCGCGGTAGCCGTCGGCCGCGGTCAGCGGTATGTGGCTACGCTCGAACACCCGCCCGTCGGCGAACATCACTGCCTCCCGGCGTAGCGTCCGCCGTCGACGGAGCAGGGTGTCCAGGCGCGTCGCGAATCCGGATGGATCGTCCACCAGCCCGGGCCGGGGACGCAGCTGCAGCCGGCAATCCGTTCCGACCAGGTCGACGGGCAGGTCCGCCAGATCGAACAGATCGCAGTACACCTGGTTCACCGCCACCACACGCCCGTCCCGGTCGGCGATGAGCACGGCGGTCGTCAGTTCGGCGAGCAGGGTCGTCAGCCAGCGTTCCCGGTCCCGGCATGCCTCCTCGATCCGTCGGGCCTCGGTGAACGGGCAGCCACAGGTGTGGTTCGAGCCCCTGGCGCGTCCGAAGGGACGCAGGTCGTCATTCTTGCTGCGATGCAGGGCCACGGCCGCGCGCCACTCCGCGCCAGGCGGGAGCGTCCCGCGGGGAAACCCGACTGTGGGCCGATCCTCGGTGGCTTCGCGGGATGTCGCCCGGCCCGGCGTCGGTTCGCCGGGAACCGGCCGGCGGGGAAGCGGAACAGACCATTCCCAGCCCCGATCGGCCCGATCGGACTGGTCGGCCCGAGGCCAGGCCGAGGGTGCTTCGCGTCGCGGGTACTCGCCGTCGTCCTCGCGGTCCCCGGCCGCGTCGACGAGATCGGTCTCCTCGGTGTCACCGTGCCCGTCCAGCCCGTCCAGCCGGGCTATCTCGTCCACCCGATCGGGGCGATCCGACCGGTCGGACTGGTCCGGTAGATCAAACGGGCCCGGTCCGTCGAACACGCCGAACCTGTCGAGATCGCCCGCGGGCACCCCATCGGAGGCGAGGGCCTGGAGACCGAGGAGATCCTGATCGAGCAGGTGCCCGTCGAGGAGGTCGGGATCGAGAGCGGCGAGTTCGAAAGCCGCCTCGCGACGGCGAAGGCGGTCGAGCTCGGCCTGCCCGTCGTCAAGGTGTTCGAGATCGGCCGGTTCGTGATGCGCTGCTTCGTGATGCGCCGGTTCGTGAGACGTCGGTTCGCGGGAAGCGAGGTCGGGTTCGGCCCGTTCCTGGACGGCGACGTCGTCGGTATCGGGCTGGTCCGCGGACGATGGGCCGATCGGGGAGTGACGCCCTTGGACCCGCGGCGAGGACACCGGCACACCCGTCACCGGCACACCCGTCACCGGCCCGGCGGCGTTCCCGAACGCACTGGCCGACGGCACGGTGAGGGTGCCGACGATCCGTTGTCTACCGTCCCCTGCCGAGGTCACCATCGTCTGCATGACCGCGTCGCAGGGTGGTTCACCCGGTCGGATCAACCGGACCTGGATCGAAAACCCGTCGCCGTGCGTGACGAGGCGCCGCCACCGGCTGCCGACGTTCGCTACGTCGCCGGGATGGACGATGCGTTGCCATCCCCATCCGACCGCCTCGTCGCGGGTAACGCCGGTCAACTTGGACCACGGCCGGTTCACAAAGAGATACCGGCCTGCCGCATCGGTGGCGAATACCGCGACCGGGCAGTTTTCGACAATCCGCCAGAACATTTTCCAAGCGGTCGTGTCGAACATGTCTGACGATCGGGGATCCCGGGCGCCGCTCATCGTGATGCCCCTTTCCACTCCGGGGGATCGTGCCGGGGAGGCGTCGGGAGCAACGCTGCCCTGGTGGCCGAATGAGGTTCTCGCGGGCGGCTGGCGACCGCGCTGGTTGTTGGCTGACCGGACACGGAAGGGACCCCCGAGGCAGGCGTTGGTGGGACGCTGGATGAGACCGGCGGGGTGGGGGGATTCCGCCTGTCGACCCAGCGATGCGATATCGACTACAGGGATGTTCGGGTTAGGGACCGCCGAAAGGCTATCGCCTCGGCGTCGTTTCGAGGGAGAAATCGCGCGGGCGTTTCCGGGGCGGTTGGTGCACCGTCGGTGCAGTCGATATGCGCACAGAGCGATGACAAATGTCCGGTCCGCGACCGCTTTTTGACTGCGGAGAGTAGCAACCTTGGTGGTCAAGGGGGGGACTCTGTACGGGCTGTGGCCTACCTGAGCCCTACCCGCTCCATGCCCCCGGTGGGGGTTGTGCGAACGTTGTTGCGTCTGCCTCCGGCGTCGGGGGTTGCTTACCAGTGACCTTCTTTCTACGCTTCGTGGCAATTATCGGGGCGGGAAGAGACGAAAGCCGGAGGAGCAGCGGTTTCCGTGGCGGTGGCACGCGGCAGTTGGCTGGACGCGACATCGTTCGTGGAGGACGAGGTCAGAGAGCTCGTCCGGCGGCGTTCTCTCGATCCCGTGCGGGACCCGGCGCAGGTGCGTCAGCTCGTTCACGAGGTGCTCGCCGATTATGAGGAACGGGTTCTCGTCAGTGACCTTCCCCCGATCGTCGACCGGGACGTCACCGCCCGGCTGGTCTATGACGCGGTTGCCGGGTTCGGGCCGCTGCAACGCCACCTCGACGACCCCACCGTGGAGGAGATCTGGATCAACGAGCCGGGCCGGGTATTCGTCGCCCGGGCCGGTCGCAGCGAGCTGACGACGACCATTCTGACCGCCGATCAGGTCCAGGACCTCGTCGAGCGGATGCTGAAGTCCTCGGGCCGGCGGGTGGACCTCTCGACCCCGTTCGTCGACGCCATGCTTCCGGACGATTCCCGGCTGCACGTGGTCATCCCCGATGTCACCCGGGTGCACTGGTCGATCAACATCCGTAAGTTTGTGCTGTCCGCGTCGAGCCTGGACGAACTGGTCGATCTCGGGACGATCACGCTGGCAGCGGCCACCTTTCTGGACGCTGCCGTCGTCGCCGGCCTCAACATCATAATTGCGGGCGGCACTCAGGCCGGCAAGACGACCATGCTCAACTGTCTCGGCTCGGCCATCCCGGCCCGGGAACGGGTGATCAGCTGCGAGGAGGTGTTCGAGCTGAAGCTGCGGGCCGCCGACTGGGTGGCGATGCAGACCCGGCAGGCCAACCTGGAGGGCAGCGGGGAAATCCGGCTGCGCCGGCTGGTCAAGGAGGCCCTGCGGATGCGCCCGGACCGGCTCCTGGTCGGCGAGGTTCGCCAGGAGGAGGCGCTCGACCTGCTGATCGCGCTCAACTCTGGGCTGCCCGGTATGTGCAGCCTGCACGCGAACTCGGCTCGCGAGGCCGTGACGAAACTGTGCACCCTGCCCCTGCTCGCCGGCGAGAACGTCAGCCATGCCTTTGTGGTGCCCACCGTCGCCGCCAGCGTGGATCTCGTCGTCCATCTGGAGAAGGACGTCTCGGGCCGGCGCCGCGTCACCGAGGTCGTCGCGCTGCCCGGCCGGACGGAGGGGGACGTCATCGAGATCGCCCAGATCTACCGCTCGCGCGCGGACGGACTGGTCCGCGCCGACGGCTTCCCGCCACATCCCGAACGGTTCGCCCGCGCCGGCTACGACCTGCCCGCCCTGCTGGCCCAGGGCGACCATGATTACCATCATCATCGGCCCGGCAGGGGCTGGCCCGAGATCGCCGCGGAGCGCTGATGGGCATCTTCCTCGGCCTGCTGTTCGGTCTGGGTCTGTTCCTCATCGTCACCAGCGGCCGGCCGCGGTTCGCGGCCTGGTCGGCGACGGCGCGCTGGGAACGGTCGACGAGCGACCTGCTCGCCCAGGCGGGCATCCGCGGCGTGACTCCGCGTCAGTTCGTCATGATCAGTCTGGGTCTGGGTCTGGGTCTGGGTCTGGGTCTGGGTCTGGGTCTGGGTCTGGGTCTGGGTCTGGGTCTGGGCCTGGTGGCCGGCCTGGTCGTCCTGGCATTCACCGAGACCGTGTCGCTGGCCGGCGCCTTCGTCGTGTTTGCGAGTCTGCTGCCCCGGGCCCTCGTGGTCCGTCGGCGGCATGCCCGCATGCATGATCTGCGGGAGCTGTGGCCGGACGTTGTCGACAACCTGTCCAGCGCGGTGCGGGCCGGGATGTCGCTGCCCGAGGGCCTGGCCGCGGTGGGGGTGCGGGGGCCGGTACAGCTGCGACCGGCCTTCACCCGGTTCGGCGAGGACTACAGTGCCACCGGGTCGTTCTCGGCCTGCTTGGACCGCCTCGCCGACGAGCTCGCCGATCCGGTGGCCGACCGCATCATCGAGTCACTGCGGATGGCCCGGGAGGTCGGCGGGACCGACCTCGGCCGGCTGTTGCGCACGCTGTCCACCTTCCTGCGGGAGGACGCCCACACCCGCGCCGAGCTCGAGACGCGGCAGAGCTGGACGGTGAACGCCGCCCGGCTCGCGCTCGCCGCCCCCTGGATCGTGCTGCTCCTGCTGGCCACCCGGGGGCAGAACGTGCGAGCCTACGACAGCCCGACCGGGGTCCTGGTGCTCGTGGTGGGCGGCGCCGTGTCGGCCCTCGCCTACCTGCTCATGAAGCGGATCGGCCGGTTGCCGGAGGAGGGCCGGGTGCTGCGCGGGGGAGCGGCCGCTGGCCGGGGGGCGGGATCATGACTACGGTCGCCAGCGGTGCGCTGATCGGGTTCCTCGTCGGGCTGGGCCTGGTCATCATCGTCTACCGCTTCCCCCGGGCCCGGCGCATCCACCTCGCTGACCGAATCGATCCCTACCTGCGGGACACCCCCACACCCTCGAGGCTGCTCGAGGACCGGCCGCGGGGGGTGCCGCGGCCGGGTCTCGCCGCGGTCGAGGCGCTCGCGCGCCCGTTACTCGCGGACGCCGCCGGTCGGCTCGACCGTTTCCTGGGGGGCCGGGCCGCCCTGCGACGCCGGCTGACCCAGGCCGGCGGACGGACCAGCATCGAGGAGTTCCGCGTCCAGCAGGTCATCTGCGCGGCCAGCGGGGCGCTGATCGGCGCCCTCCTGCTGGCGCTGCGCGCGCTGCTCGGCGTCGGCCCGCCGACCCTGGTCAGTGTCGCACTGATCGTCGCCGGCACGGCCGGTGGGGTGGTGGCCCGGGACTACTGGCTGTCGCGGGCGATCTCCGAGCGCGAGGACCGGATGCTGCTGGAGTTCCCGACGATCGCCGAGCTGCTGGCGCTCGCGGTGACCGCGGGGGAGTCGGCCATCGGGGCGCTGGAGCGGGTCAGCCGGTTGACCCACGGCGAGCTTGGGCACGAGCTGCGGCTCGCGTTGGCCGACGCCCGCGCCGGGGCCACCCTCGTGCAGGCGTTGGAGGGCATCGCGGCGCGCACGGCGTTGGCACCCCTGGTGCGGTTCGTCGACGGGATGGCGGTCGCGATCGAACGGGGGACGCCGCTGGCGGACATCCTGCGCGCGCAGGCCGTTGACGCGCGTGAGGCGGGCAAGCGGCAGCTGCTAGAGGCCGGTGGCCGCAAGGAGATCGCGATGATGATCCCGGTCGTGTTCCTCGTCCTGCCGACGACCGTGATCTTTGCCTTCTACCCGGCCCTGGTGAGTTTCACCGTGATCGCGCAGTGAGTGCCCGGGGCGCGCAGGTGGCCGCCCGCAGGTGGACGCGCCCGTCCGGCGAGGTCGGATCAGCCAGCCTAAAGGAGGAGACATGGGACGAACAGGGCAGGCCATGAAAGCGAGATGGCGGGCCTGGCGGTCAGCCGTCGCATCGGGCGGCCACCATGATCGCGATCGGGGGGACGTCCCCGGCTGGGTCATGATAACCGTCATGACGGCGGCGCTGGTGGTCGCGATCGCCACCCTGGCGACGCCCGCCCTGCAGAACCTGTTCACCTCGGCCATCAACTCGGTGTCGGGTATCGGCGGTGGCGGCTGAGCTCGCGGCCGTCGCGGGGCCGGACGGGATCGATGGCGGCCCCAGGGGGACCGGGCAGCGACCGGACGCGGTCGAGGACGGCTCGGACGCGGCTGACGGCGGATCGGCCGTCGTCGAGTTCATCCTGGTGGGGACGTTGTTGCTCTTCCTGATCCTGGGGATCATCCAGGTCGGCCTGGTGCTGCACATCCGCAACACGCTCGCGGCGGACGCTGCCGAGGGAGCCAGGCACGCGGCCAATCTCGGCGTGCCGGCGAGCGAGGGCGGTCCCTACGCCCAGGCCCTCATCGCGCGGACCATCCCGGGACGGTCCGACGCCGTCTGCACCGGGGCGCAGGTCGACGGGCCGGGTGGCACGCCGCTTGCGGAGGTCACCTGCCGGGTTGCCGTGCCGCTCGTCCTAGTCCCACTGGGCGACGGCATCACGATCACGGTGAAGGGCCACGCACTCAAGGAACTGCCGTGACGAGGGGTGTCGTGGCGGGAGATCGGATCGCGCGGGCGGCCCTGCGCTCCGTGCCGCGGACGATCCTGATGATCAGGACAGGTTGCGTGGCTTCCGTGCGCCGCGTCGGTCGCATTGGTCGCATAGGCCGCGTTGTCTGGCCCGAACGGGCAGGCCCGGCGACCGGGGCCGACGACGGTTCGGCGATGATCGAATTCGTTGGATTGTCCGTCGTGCTGCTCGTTCCGTTCGTCTACCTGTTCCTGTGCGTCTTCGCGGTGCAGCGCGCGGCGTTCGGGGTGACCCAGGCCGCCCGGGAGGCCGGGCGGGCGTTCGCCACCGCGGGCAGCGAGACGCAGGGCATGGACCGGGCACGGCTCGCCGCGCAGCTTGCCCTCGCCGACCAGGGCGTCCCCGGCGCGCCACAGGTCCGATTTGCTCCCGAGGGCGCCGACTGTGGTGCGGGGGATCCCGGGGACGGCGCGGCAACCCTGGAGCCAGGCGCGTCGTTCGTCGTCTGTGTCCGTACGGTCGTGGCGCTGCCAGGAACCGGTGCCTTGTTCTCCGGCATCACCGACGTCACGGTCAACGGCCAGTTCACCGTGGTCATCGACCAGTTCCGCGCCGACCGGCGGGAAACCCAGCCGTAGAGAGACACCGGGACGACGTGCGCGCCGAACGGGGTCTCGCAGTCGGCGCAGAGGAACACGCCGCCGTCGGGGAGAAAGTCGAGATGGAGGGCGGTCGGCGGGCATGCAGGCATGCGAATTTGGGGGAGCTGAGTACGGTCTGCGGTTCCTGAACCGTGACTGGCTCCCCAAAACTCGGCCGCCACGCGATCATGCATCGTCGCAGGCCATCCCTTACTCCCCGTACGGCACGTCCGTGGACTCCACTGATGTCGAG
>NZ_CDWTNB010000078.1:0-18190 GCF_977947065.1 Frankia sp. CgJB1 | reverse complement strand
GCCGCCACCCCGGGCCCCGCCACCGTCCGGACCGCCGCGGCCCCGGGCCGGACGAGGCTGGCGCTGCGGGGCGTGGGACTGCTGGGCCGGGTGAGACTGGGAGTTTCCATACTGAGACAGAGGATCCGCCGATCAGGTCAGGGCCGCCATGGGTCCACCCGGACTGGATGAGGTGTTCCACACCAGTCCGCGTATCGTCCGGAGGCCGGGGGTACGGCCGGGTTTCGCGACCGGACCCACCGGCGGGTCATCCCCGCTAGGGCGCTCGCACCGACCTCGCACACCCGACCGTTCGGCCGGGCGCGGACGGCCTTGCAAGCCGTCGTTCTATTCAAGGTACATCGCCGTCCCGCCACGCGGAGTGTGAGAGACGCCGATCCTGCGGCTGTACGTCTCGGGCTCACCCGCCGGTTCGTCCCGGGTTACTCCTTCGGGCGAGCGGGTCGCCGGCCGCGGTCCGCAGCCCCCGGTCGCGGCGGTGACGTGCCCGGCCCCACGGAAGTGGGTGGTCCCACCGGAGTGTCCGATCCCACGGCGGGGTCCGGCCCGATCGGGGAGGGCCGCCATCCAGGCCTGCAACCGGCGGGCGAGCAGCAGTCAGAGCAGCAGCGGCGCGAACGGCATCGCTGTGAGGTTAGGGGTAGACGAACGGAAAGCCGGAGTACACCGCCCCCCGTGCCGGGGGCGGGATAGGGATCGAGCCCGTGCTGCCCGGCCGCGCCGGCCGCAGGAAGACGTCGACGTCGTAGTGGCCGATCCGGGTAATCAGCCCGAACCAGACCAGCATGACCAGTCCGGCGACCAGCAGGCTGGGCCGACCGGGTGGCGTCGGCCATGGCAGTCCCCGGACGGGCTATCGGTCATCCGGGCCGGGCCGGCTCCCACGTTCGTCGCCACGGCGATCGTCCTCGTTGCCCCGCACGCTTCCTCAACCCCACCCGTTGCGTCAGAAGGCGAGTTCGGTGACCAGGTGGATGACCAGTCCCACGAGGGCACCGACGACGGTGCCGTTGATCCGGATGAACTGCAGGTCGCGACCGACGTGCAGCTCGATGCGCCGGGAGGTCTCGTCGGGCTGCCAGCGGCCGACAGTATCTCCGATGATCGCGGCGATGTCGTCCTTGTACCGGCACACCACGCGGGTGGCCGCGTTCGCCACGGTGTGGTCGACGGTGCGCGCCAGCTCCGGATCGGTGGCGAGCTGGGCGCCGAAGGCCGCGAGTTCGTCGGTCGCGCGGACCCGGGCCGTGCTGCCCGGATCGGAGGCGAGATCGAGCAGGATGCTTTTCGCCGTGGCCCACATGGCGGAGATCATCCGGTCGACCTCAGGATGGGCCAGGAGCCGGTACTTGATTTGCTCGACCTGCCGTCCCAGCGCCTCGTCGGTGCGCAGCCGGCCGGCGAAGCCGCGCAGGAACGTGTCCAGGGCGCGGCGTGCCCGGTGCTCGGGGTCGGTGCGCAGCGCCTCGGTGAAGCGCAGCGCCTCGCTGTACGCCTTGGCCGCGACCGCCTCGTCCAGCCACTTCGGCGACCAGCTTGGTGCCCGGTCCTGCACGGTGCGGGTGAAGACCTCCGGGTTCTGCTTCAACCACGTCTCGGCCTCGGTGACGATCACGTCGACCAGTCGATGGTGCAGCCGGTCCTCGACCACCCGTTCCAGCGCCATTCCGAGGGCCCCGGCCCAGGGCCGTTCGACGATGCGGGGCAGCACCGCCTTCTCGACGAGTTCGCGGACCAGGTCGTCGTTCATCCCGGAGATCATCGCGGTGAGCCGCTCCGCCGCCTCGGTCGTGACCCGTTCGGCGTGCGACGGCTGGCGCAGCCAGGCACCGACCCGGGCGGACACTCCGATGCCGTCGATCTTCTCCCGGATCACGTCCTCGGCGAGGAAGTGGGTGCCGACGAAGCTCTCCAGGCTCCGACCAAGCGCGTCCTTACGCCGAGGAATGATCGCCGTGTGCGGGATCGGGAGGCCGAGTGGGTGGCGGAACAGCGCGGTCACGGCGAACCAGTCGGCCAGTGCGCCGACCGCGCCCGCCTCGGCGGCCGCGGCCACGTACCCGATCCACCCCGGGCCACCGCGGGCCTGCCAGCGGGCGGCGAGGAGGTAGATCGTCACCACCGCGGCAAGCAGGCTGCCGGCGATGAGCCGCATCCGGCGAAGCCCGCGGCACAGGCCCGCCTCGTCGGTGGTGCCGCGCGCGAAGCCAGCCGACACCGGCCCGGAGACGCCCTCCGGATCGTTCATCGCCGCCCGTTCGGTCGGCCGCCCGTCCCGCCGCCCACTGAGATCCTCCTGCTCGTTCCGCCAGCCGGATTGGCGCGGACCGACCAGGCTGGCGGGCGAGCCTGGCGGTGTCGGACGCGACGATCCTCGGCCACCTTATGCGGGAGCACCGCCCATCTGGACCGGCGTGGGGATCATTCGGTCTGGCGCCGGATCCGTTGCTGGATGACGACCAGATCGACGATGGCGACGATGGCGAGGAAGGCGAGGACCGCGGCGCCGGCTGTCTGCCCCCGGACGGCGAAGAAACCGGCGAAGACCCCGCAGAACACCAGGCCGAACGCGGCGAGGACGCGGCGTAGCCCGAATGCGCTGCGAGCCGGGGGGAACCTCCCCGGATCGGAGGAGCCGGAGGAGAAGGCGCGGCGCCACCAAGGCCGGTGCCCGAGGGCACTACCCCGGTCGCGTTGGTGCGGCAGGGAATGGGTCACAGGCACCGGTATGCCCCGCCCGGACGGGGCGAACCGGTCGCCCTCGTCGCCGTTGCGGGGCTGGTCCTCCCGGGCCGCACGGACGGCATGGAGCGGGCCGGCACCGACGTCGGTCAGCCCTCGGTGGTCGGTCAGCTCACGGGTGGCCGGTCAGCCCTCGGCTGCCGACGTGCCGTGGCGGCCCGGCAGCCTGGCGGTCATCGCGGATCTCGCCTCGTCGCTGACGAGGCGCTCGGTGAAGATCGCGCTTTCGGCGTCGATGCGCGCCAGCACCTCCGGTGTCCCGCCGTCGTGCAGCAGGGCGCGAGCTGCCGCGAGCGCCTGCGGCGGCTGGGCCAGCAGCGCCGCCACCCGGTCGTCGACCCGGGCGCGTAGCGCTTCGGCGTCGGGAAGCACCTCGGTCACCACCCCCAGTCGGGCGGCCTCGGCCGCTCCGAGGGACTCGCCGAAGTAGACGATGCGGGCAGCGATGGCTGGCCCGACCCGGCGGGGTAGCAGGAGGGTCGACCCGAACTCGGGGATCACCCCCAGGTTGACGAACGGCATCCCGAGAGTGCTGCGCTCGGTCGCATAGACCAGGTCGCAGTGCAGCAGCAGCGTGGTCCCGATGCCCATCGCGGGCCCGTCGACCTCGGCGACGAGAAGTTTCGTGCTGCGGGCCAGCGTCCGGATGAAGGTCAGCGTCGGACCCTCCGCCCGGAGGGCGTTGGTGGCCAGAAAGTCGACCAGATCGTTGCCGGCGGTGAAGGATCCACCGCTGCCGGTCAACCGGATAACCCGGATCTCCGGGTCGGTCTCGGCCTTGTCGAACGCCTCCGTGAGGGCGACGTACATCGCCTGGGTGAGGGCGTTGCGTTTCTCCGGGCGGTTGATCCGTACCGTCAGCGTGCCCTGGCCGGGTTCGCTCTCGATCTGGCTGCTCATCCGTGTCTCCTCACCGGTCCGTCGGGTTCCTTGACCCGGCCGTGCTCCTGACCCGGTCGTGCCCAGGGGCACAGTGCCACCGGCTGGCCTCGGGTGAAAGTAGTTGTGTCACCTCCGCCGCTTCCGTGACCTCCGCCGCTTCCGCCAGCCGGGCCTCGCTCGGCGATTAACACAGCAGTTCAGCAGCAGCTCATTGGACGGGGGTTGATGGGGAGGTTCGTCGTGGAGTGGCTGTGGAGTGATTGAAGCTCTGGCGGACCGGGTAGGGCCCGATCGGCAATCGCCAACGCCTGATCGGCAATCGCCGACGGGGGTGAACCGGTGGGGCCGGGTGCCCCAATTCCCGCCCCCGGGTGTCTGCAATGTCTACAACGTCTGCAATGTCCGCAATGGGACCACTCTCCATGGTCTGGCACGAGGCGGGAGCTGCAGCCCGGGCGGGGGTCGGGTGGGCCGCGAGGGTGCGATCTGTGTGGCCTCGGATCGTGCGATGTTCTTTCGGCAACATGCCAACATGTGATGTGCTTGCGTTGTCGAGTGCGGTGTGGCCGGTTGATCGGGGCCTTCGTGGCCGCGGAGGATCTGTGCCAGTTAGCGCTGACTGCTGCCCGTCAGTGCTGGTTTGTGCGCATCGCCGTTGTTTGGTCCGGACTGCGCTCATGTAATTCGGGAGCGGGTTCCGGTTGCGCGTTGCGCGCTCGCGAATGTCCGTCGCTCGGTGCTACCTCGCCATCCTTTTGCGTTGAAGACGGGTGCCCCCAATCGGGCTAGTTCTTCACCCGCTACAGTTGTCCGCGCCCCCGGAACATTCCCCCGATGCCCGGACCGCCTACTCCAATGCGCCGGCCCGGTGTTGTCATCTGTGGTCTTCCGGTGACATGTCCCGATGGAACTCGACTACTCACCCTCCGCACACGAGGCACTCGACTCCCGGGTGCCGGACGAGAGGACCGGATGCTCCAGAATTGGCCCATCCGCTCGAAGCTAGTGGTGATTCTCGTCGTCCCCCTGGCTGCGCTCGCGGTACTGAGCGCGATACACGTGCAGGGGAACGTCGACAACGTGCGGGTCGCCAACCGCATCAAGGCACTCGCCGACTTCTCGATCAAAAGCAACGATCTGGTCCAGGCCCTGCAGGTCGAGCGGTACGCCACGAACTCCTATGTCGGTTCCAACTACATGGCCGTCGCTCAGGGGCAGGCGGCGCTCGCCGCCCGCGGCCCGGTGGACCAGGCCCTGGCCGTCTATCGGGCCGGTGAGGCGGCGCTGCCCGCGGCGGGTCGTGACACCCTGGCGACCACGCTCGCGTCGATCTCGGAACGCCTCGGCAAGCTCCCGGCGCAGCGCAAGGCGATCGACGCGCACCAGGCGCAGGTGGACCAGAACATTGCTTTCTACTTGGGTGCCGTGGACGACCTCCTCGCCCTCAACGCCCAGGTGGCGGCCGGAAGCCGCAACACCTCGTTGGTCAACGGTGCCACCGCACTGGTGAGTATCGCGCAGGCCAAGGAGCAGGTCGCCCACCAACGCGGCGCCGTCGTCCGCGTGATCATCCTCCAGCAGACAGATGTGGCCACGCTGCGGGAGATCCAGACCAGGACCGGGGCGGAGGATGCCTGGCTGGCCCAGTTCCGCACCACGGCCACGGCGGACGAGCAGGAGTTCTACAACGTGACGGTCGGCCGGACGATCTCGGCCGCCGGGACATTGCGTGACGGCACGGTTAACGCCGTACAGAACGGCCAGCCGCTGACCGTTACCCCGCAGATCTGGCTGCAGACCTCCGACGCGAAGATCAATGCGATGCGGCAGGTCGAACGCCGGGTCGCGGCCGATCTCGGGACGGCCAGCGCGAACATCACCAGTTCGGCCACCCGAGACGCGCTTGTCAGCGGTATCGGCGTGGCGCTGGTGCTCGTGGTGTCGGTGGTGATTTCTCTCCTGGTGGCGAGCCCGATGATCCGGGACCTACGCCGACTGCGCCGCGGCGCCCTCGAAGTCGCGAACGAGCGGCTGCCCGGAGTCGTCGACCGTCTGCACCGCGGGTCGCCGGTGGACGTGGCCGAGGAGGAATTCCCGGTCGAGGTCCGGAGCAAGGACGAGATCGGTCAGCTCGCCGAGGCGTTTGGCACCGTGCACGCGGTGGCCGTGCGGACCGCGGTGGAGCAGGCCGCGATGCGCAAGAGCATCGGGGACACGTTCCTCAACCTCGCCCGCCGCAGCCAGGCACTCATTCACCGCCAGCTCAAGGTGATCGACGCCTTGGAGCGCAAGGAGACCGACCCGGACGAGCTGGAGGAGCTCTTCCGTCTCGACCACCTCGCCACCCGTATGCGCCGGCACGCCGAGGACCTCATCGTGCTGTCCGGCTCCAAGCCAGCCCGTGGTTGGCGCCGGCCTGTCCCGGTCAAGGACGTCGTCCGTGGCGCCGTCGCCGAGGTGGAGGACTACACCCGGGTCCAGGTGATGTCGATCGACGGAGGGGCCATCAGCGGTCACGCCGTCGGTGACGTCATCCACATGCTCGCCGAGCTGATCGAGAACGCCACTTGCTTCTCCCCGCCCCACACGCCGGTGCATGTCTCCGGGCACGAGGTATCGAACGGCTTCGTGATCGAGATCGAGGACCGCGGGCTGGGCATGAGTCCGGAGGAGTTCGACGCCGTGAACGAGCGGCTGGCCAACCCGCCCCCCTTCGACCTGTCGACCAGCGAGCGTCTCGGCCTGTTCGTTGTCGGTCGGCTCGCCGAGCGGCATTCCATCTCGGTGAAGCTGCGGTCCTCGCCGTATGGCGGCACGATGGCTATCGTCCTGGTGCCGACCACGCTGCTGCGGCAGGTCGACCCCGACGGGGAGGCCCGGCCGGAGCCCACGCAGATCGCCCCGCCGCTTGCCATGACGCGGGTTCCGGCTCTCGACGGCCCGGCCATCGACGAGGACCGGTTCCGCGGGTCGCTGGTGGACGCGGACGGCGACCTCGCCGGTCCCCCCGCGCTCTCCGAGGACGCGGCCGCGGCTGCGCACGGTCAGGACGAAACGCTCATCGACGATCTGCCGGTTTTCGCCACGGTGCGATCGAGCTGGTTCGTCGCCGACCGCCCGCGGCACCGTTCCAACGGCAGGCGTTCGGACGCTCCGCCGCGTCCCTTGACCCCGCGTTCCGACCCGGACAGCGGGCCGGGCGAGGAGCCCGGCTCCCGCGGCTTCGCTACCCCCCCGCCGCTGCCGTCGCGCCGTTCGCGTGGCGGCCGCAGGGCCGCGGGGGACCAGCCCCACCAGGCTGTCCCGGGCTACCCCCAGACGCCCGGGTCGGACGACCCCGACGGCCCGCCGGCCCGTCCGGGGCAGGACGAATCTTTCCGGGACGAACCCTTCCCGGAGGAACCCTTCCGGGGTGGGCCCCTCCGGGACGGACGGGACGTCCCCGGTCCGGGTGGCCACAACGGTGCGCCCGGCTCCGGCTATGGCGGCGACGGCGGACCCGGCGGCCGTGTCACCTCGCTGTTCGGTGACAGCCCCATGGCCAGGGAGCGGTCGCGCGGTGGTGACCTCGGCTCCGCCGACCCGGGGGAGGCCACCCGAACCGATCCGTTCACCTCACCGCTGGGCCGGCCGGTGGGGTACTCCGGGGGATTCCACCGCGAGGACGCCCCCGCCATGGGCCAGACGGTCGTCCCCCTCGGACGCCCGGCGCCTTCGGCCCGTTCAGACGAGCCCGCCGAGCCGGCCGGGCCTGGCGCGGACGGCCAGCCGCCCGTCAGTTTCACCGAGGTGGGCCTGCCCAAGCGCACCCGGCGGGCCAGTCTCGCGCCGCAGCTTCGCCGGGACATTCCCGAGGAGAGTTCCGGAATGCTCGCCGCGCAACGGAGCCCGGAAGAGATCCGCAGTATGATGTCGTCCTTCCAGAACAACTTTGGTCGTGGTCTGGCGGACGGCCAGGTTTCGAACGACGGTGACGATGTAGGAAAGGTGACCTGATGCGTCCGCTGGGGCCGTCCGAGAACATGAGCTGGTTGCTCAACAACCTCGTCAAGAAGGTGCCCGAAGTCACCTATGTGATTGCGCTTTCCTCCGACGGGTTGTTGCTCGCCACCTCGTACGGGATGGACCGGGCGACCGCCGACCAACTGGCCGCGGTAGCCTCCGGATTCAACAGCCTGGCGCGCGGCGCGGGTCGTTTCTTCGGGGGTGGAAACGTTCGGCAGACCATTGTCGAGATGGACGAGGGATTCCTGTTCGTCACCGCGGTGGGGGACGGATCGTGCCTGGCCATTCTCAGCAGCCCCGGCGCGGACATCGGTCTCATCGCCTACGAGATGGCGCTGCTGGTGACCCGGGTCGGCGAGTTCCTCACCCCGGAACTCCGGGCTCAGATGCAGTCCGCGCTGCCACTCTGACCTCGGCCCGGCGATCGGGTGGGGGTCCGATCGGTTGGTGGGTCAGCCGGTTGCCCTCTGCGCCATCACCGACCGGATGACAGCAGAATTCTCAAGGCAGGAGGACCGGATATGTCGCGCGATGACGAATGGTTCGACGAAGAGGCTGGTCCGGTCGTCCGCCCCTACGCTGTCACCGGGGGCCGGACACGGCCGACGAACCAGACGTTGGAGCTGGTCGCGTTGGTGACCACCACGCCCAACGGCCGGCTGATGATGCGGACGCTGGAGCATGAGCAGCGCGCCATCGCGCTGTTCTGCCAATGCGTGCAGTCGATCGTGGAGATCTCTGCTCGGCTGAATCTGCCGGTCGGGGTCGCGCGGGTCCTCGTCGGCGACATGCTCGACGCCGGCCTGGTAACCGTGACCCGACCGGCCCGACCCTCCGACCGCCCTTCCATTGCCCTCATCGAAAAGGTGCTCGATGGACTACAGGCCCTCTAGGACGGGGTCGCCGGAAACGGCGCCGCCACATCCGGTAAAAATCATCATCGCCGGCGGATTCGGAGTCGGGAAGACGACGTTCGTCGGTTCGGTGAGCGAAATTCAGCCCCTCACCACGGAGGCTGCGATGACGGCCGCAAGCATAGGGATCGACGACACCAGCGCGGTCGGCTCGAAGACGACGACCACGGTCGCGATGGACTTCGGTCGGATCACGCTTCTCAATAGTATTATTCTCTACCTTTTCGGCACCCCGGGCCAGGACCGGTTCTGGTTCATGTGGGATGAGCTCGTCCTCGGCGCGATCGGCGCGGTGGTCCTGGTGGACACGCGGCGGCTGGCCGACTCCTTTCCGGCCATCGACTACTTCGAGGAGCGCGACATCCCGTTCCTCATCGCGCTGAACCGGTTCGACGGTGCGCGGGAGTACCGGGCGGAGGACGTCCGGGCGGCGTTGGACCTCGATCCGCGCCGTCCGGTGGTGTTCTGCGACGCCCGGCAGCGGGAGTCGGTCCGGCAGTCCCTGGTGTCGCTGGTCCGCCACGCCCTCGACGTGGTGTCCGCGGAGACGTCCCGGTCGGGCCTGCCCCAGCGGTCGGGGTGAGCGGCCGCGTCGGTCCGGTGGGCACGACTGGTCCGGTGGGCACGACTGGTCCGGTCGGCGTCCGTCGGCCACGTCCCGATCCTGCTCCGAGGAAGGGGAAGGTGCTCGATCTCTTCGGTATCGATGAGGTCACCCTGGCCGCCTATCGGCTGTGGCTGTGCCACGAGGTCCTGAGCGTGCCCGAGGTGGCGGAGATGCTCGGCGAGCCGCTGGTCGCCGCGGGGCGGGCGCGTGATCGTCTGGTCGAGCTGGGTCTGCTGCTGCCCTCGCGCGAACGGGCCGGTCACTACGTCGCGGTGCATCCCGAAGCCGGGCTCGACCACCTGCTCCAGGCGCAGCACGAGCAGCTGATCCGTCGCCATGAGCGGCTGCTCCTGGCCCGGGCGCAGATCAGCTCCTTCGTCTCGGACTACCTGGAGAGCCGTCCCGGCGGGGACACCGTCGAGGTAAGGCGGATAGACGGCGCCGACCAGGCCCGTGCGGAGCTGCTCGCGATCGTCGGGCGAGCCGAGCGGGAGGTGCTCGCGCTGCACACCCGGCGCGAGTGGTCCTCGGCCCTGACTCGCGAGGTGATGCCGGTCGAACTGCGCGCGTTGCGGCGTGGCGTGGTGATGCGCAGCGTCCTGCCCCGGTCGATGCGCCTGGACGAGCTCGGCGCCGGCTATGTGCGGACCGTGGCGGCGCATGGCCTGGACGCCCGGATGATCGACGATCCCCGGCTGGACGCCACCGCGGTCGACGGGCGGATCGGCCTGGTCCGACTGGGCCGGGGGTTCGCGACCGGCCAGACCCTGCTCGTGCGCACCCCGGAGCTGACCGCCCTGCTGCTCACCCTGTTCGAACAGGTCTGGGAGGCCGCCGAACCGCTGAGCAGCGAGGCGATAGCCGCTCCCGGGGACGGTGACGACGCGCCGAGCGACACCGAACGGCTGCTGCTGCGTCTGCTCAGCCTCGGAATGAAGGACGAGGCGGCCGCGCGCCACCTGGGCGTCTCCGTCCGCACCGTGCGTCGCATGATCGCCGATCTGATGGCACGGTTGAACGCCCGTAGCCGGTTCCAGGCGGGTACCCTCGCCGCGCAACGCGGCTGGCTCTGAACGGGCCGGTTCTGAACATCTGGCTCCGAACAGCCGGCTTTCGCGCCGCGGCGGCCCTCCGGCGATAGTCCCGGTCAGGTGAGAGCGGCCGACGTCGGCCAGACGAGGCCCCGGCTCCCCGACCAGAAAACACCATACTCGACCAGGCCGAGGCCGAGCGTGGACGACGTGGTTCCCACGAGATCGAGATCCCGGCTCTCCTCCGGTGGCCTATCGACCACCCCCGGGCACCGGGAAGCCCGCTCACGGTGGTTGTAGCCACGTTGTTCTTCTTGTGTGTGTCAGTTGGCATTTGATTGCCAGGGCAACTTGCTGCCAGGGGAAATCCAGGACAGCCGCGCCGCGTGGCCCCATGCTCTCGATGAGTCAAAGAAGCTGCCTGCTTCAGAAAGGCTGGCTGCTTCAGAAGGGTCGCTGGGCTGCCTCAGAAGGGTTGCCGGATGGGAAGCGGTGGTCGCGCACCGGTCACTCCTGCCTGGCTTCATGTTCGTCGGCGGATTCCCCCTGTCACCTGTAACGCGGCGCAAGGTGCCGAGGTCGGTCCGTTAGGGCCGGTCCGCCCAGCTGCCCATGCACACGGTACCCGTGCTTGCCATGCACGCGGTACCCGTGCTTGCCTGGGGTCAAACACACGTTTCCCAAGAACATGTCGAGGAGATTCTCGTGCCCTCAGCCACCGGTCCCTCGGTTACCGGTCCGCAGAACCCCGCCACGCCGTCCGGAGGCCAGTCACACCGGACTCTCATCGTGGCCAGGATGAACCCTGCCGACGCTCCCGCCATCGCGGCGACCTTCGCCGAGTCCGATGCCGGAGAACTACCCGGAATCGTGGGTGTGACCAGGCGTGACCTGTTTCACTTCCATGGCCTTTACCTTCATCTGATCGAGGCTCCGACTAACGTCAGGAACACCGTCGAGAACGTCCATGAGCATCCGCTGTTCGTCGACGTGAGCAACAAGCTCGGGAAATACGTCTCCGCCTACGACCCGGAGACCTGGCGCATCCCCGGGGACGCGATGGCGCAGAGTTTCTATTGGTGGACGGCCGGCTGAGCCCCCCGGTACACCACCGGGCTCCTGATACACGGCCGGGTTCCTGTACACCGCCAGAGTACCGGGCCCGCCGGCTGCGGCCGCGGCCGGTCATCAGCGACTGCATCCTCGATTCCGCCCACAGGTACGCCCAGTTTTTCATGTGAACCCCGAAACCCGAAAATGAAAAAGGGAGTACGACATGCCCCGGCAATGGTCGGCCGATGCCCTGCTTGACTTCCTGGTCGAACAGGCCGGTCTGCCCTCGGACGAGCGGCCGACGGACCTGGACGTGACCTTCATCGACATCGGCCTCGACTCGCTCGCCTACCTCCAGCTTTCGGCAGAGGTGGCCGGGACCTTCGGGGTGGACCTCCCGGCCGAGCTGCCGGAGAGCTGGACCCTCGCCGAGATCCTGGCCACGGTGAACGCGGCTCTCGACCAGCACGAGACGGTCTGAATCCGCCGTTAGTTTCCACGTCCCCTACCTTCCAGGTCGACCGGAGCCGACGTGAGCGGGCACACTGACAACTCGATTTTCATCGATGCCGACATTGAAACCGTCTGGACCATCACCAACGATCTGAAATCCTGGCCGGACCTCTTTACCGAATACGCCTCGGTAGACATTCTTGAGCACCACGAGAACACCTTCAAGTTTCGCCTGACCATGCATCCCGACGAGAACGGGACGGCGTGGAGTTGGGTGTCCAAGCGGACACTCGACCCGGCCACCCGGCAGGTGCGCGCGTACCGCGTCGAGACCGGCCCGTTCGAGTACATGCACATCCACTGGAGCTACACGCCGGAGGGCACCGGCACCCGCATGCGCTGGGTGCAGGACTTCCACATGCGCCCGTCGGCGCCGGTGAACGACGAGCAGATGACCAACCGCATCAACACCAACACCGCCCGCGAGATGTCGGTGATCCGGGAGAAGGTCGAGCGGGCCGCCGCCGAGCTGCCCCCGGTCTCCCTCGCGCTGCCGGAACAAGTCTGAGGAGAACGAGACCGGTGACTTCCGTGACAGCGATTCCGAAGGTTCTCTGCATTCACGACATGACCCCCAACCGTCGGCGCGGCGGTGACGTCCGCACGCTGCTCTCCCCGGTGACCGTGGGTTCGACCTCGGGTTTTTTCGGCACCCTGACCCTCCAGCCGGGTGAGGTGGTGACCGAACACCTGCACCCCTACTCGGAAGAGTTCTTCTACTGCGTGCGCGGCATTGTGACCGCCCGACTGGACGGTCAGTATCAGGACCTGCCGGCCGACCACGGGGTGTGCATCCCGATCGGGATGCGCCACCGCGTCGTCAACACCGGCGAGGAGACCGCCTTCCTCGTCTTTCACCTCAGCCCGCTGGCACCCCGGCCCGATCTCGGCCACGTCGACACCGAGGTACCGCTAGACCCGGACGCCCCGCACGCTCCGGTCGCCCCGTCGGCACCCACCGTCGACGCCTTGCCCCACGGGTCCGGACAGTGAGCGGACCAAGACGGACGGCGGTCACCGGGATCGGGGTGGTCGCCCCCGGCGGGGTCAACCGCAAGGAGTTCTGGACCCTGCTGACCGACGGCCGTACCGCGACGCGGCGACTGTCGTTCTTCGACCCGACCCAGTTCCGTTCCCAGGTGGCCGCCGAGTGCGACTTCGACCCGGCGACGGCCGGCCTGACCGCCCGGGAGATTGCGCGTAACGACCGGTTCGTGCAGTTCGCCTTGGCCGCGGCGTTGGAGGCGGTCGAGGACAGCGGCCTGGACCTGCGGGGCGGCGGTGATGGCGGGGACGGCGGTGATGCCGGGGACGGTTCCGGGGACGGCCCGATCGTCGGCGTCAGCATCGGCAGCGCGGTGGGCGCGACCACTCGCCTGGAGAACGAGTACGTCGAGGTCTCCGACAGCGGGCGGGACTGGGAGGTTGATCCCCGGTACGCCAGCTCGTTCCTCTACCACGCGATGGTGCCGAGCTGCCTGGCCACCGAACTGGCCTGCCGGTTCGGCACGCACGGCCCCGCCTTCGTGGTCTCCACCGGCTGCACCTCGGGCATCGACGCGGTCGGCTACGGCCATCAGCTCATCGTCGACGGCGAGGCCGACATTGTCATCGCCGGTGCCTCCGACGCGCCGATCTCCCCGATCTCGATGGCGTCCTTCGACGCGATCCGCGCGACGACGGCCCGCAACGACGACCCCGAACACGCCTCCCGTCCCTTCGACGCCAGCCGGGATGGCTTCGTGATGGGGGAGGGCTGCGCCGTCCTCATCCTGGAGGAGCTCACCGCCGCCCGGTCGCGCGGTGCGCACATCTACTGCGAGGTGGGTGGGTACGCCTCGCGCTCGAACGCGTTCCACATGACCGGACTGCGCCCCGACGGGGTCGAGATGGCCGAGGCGATCCGGGTCGCGATGGACGCGGCGCGGGTCGGAGCCGACGACATCGACTACATCAACGCGCACGGATCGGGCACCAAGCAGAACGATCGGCACGAGACGGCCGCCTTCAAACGTTCGCTGGGACAGCGGGCGTATGACATCCCGGTCAGCTCGATCAAGTCGATGATCGGGCACTCGCTGGGCGCGATCGGGTCGATCGAGATCGCTGCCTGCGCCCTGGCGATCGAGAATGACGTCATCCCCCCCACCGCCAACTGGACCACCCGCGACCCCGAGTGCGATCTCGACTACGTCCCGAACATCGCCCGGGACCACGCTGTCGACGTGGCCCTGTCGGTCGGCAGTGGTTTCGGTGGCTTCCAGTCGGCGATCGTCCTCGCCGCCCCGACGCGATGAACGCCGCCATGGAGGCCTCCGCCGCGACGGCCGCGGGGCCCGCCCACCGAGACGGTTCGCCGCAGGCCCCGGTCCGGCCGGTCGTCACCGGGCTCGGCGTCCTCGCGCCCAGCGGCATCGGGACGGAGGAGTACTGGGCGTCGACCCTGCGCGGCGAGTTGAAGATCGCGCCGATCAGCCGGTTCGACACCACCTGGTACGACGCCACCCTCGCTGGAGAGGTCGCCGGTTTCGCGGTGGAGGACCACGTCGACAAGCGGTACATCGTCCAGACCGACCGGTGGACCTGGTTCGGGATGGCCGCGTCGCGCCTCGCCATGGCCGATGCGCGCTACGACCCCGCCGCGCACGATCCGTATGCGACCTCGGTGGTGTTCGGCAGCGGGTCGGGCGGTGTCGACATCGGACAGCGCGAGCTGGGACGGCTGTGGACCCGGGGCCGCACCGCGGTGAGCGTCTATCAGTCGATCGCCTGGTTCTACGCGGCGACGACCGGGCAGACCTCGATCCGGTATGGTCTGAAGGGGCCGTCGGGGGTCCTGGTCAGTGACGGTGCCGGCGGAATCGACAGCCTCGCCCAGGCCCGGCGGATTATCCGCCGCGGCACGCCGACGGTGCTCGCCGGGGGGGCCGAGGCGAGCCTGACGCCTTATGCGATCACCGGCCATCTGTCCAGCGGCCGGGTCAGCACCGCGACCGTTGCTGCGGACGGCTACAAGCCGTTCGACGTCCGGGCGAACGGTTACCTGCCCGGTGAGGGTGGCGCGACGCTCGTGCTCGAGGATCCGGCCGCCGCCGCCGCCCGGGGAGCCCCGCACGTCTACGGCGAGATCGCCGGCTACGCCGCGACGCACGACGCCGCCCACCACGAACGCCCCGCCCCGGACGTGCGCTGGCTCGCCACCGCGATGCGCCGGGCCCTGCGCGACGCCGGCCTCACCCCGGACGACGTCGATGTCGTCTTCGCGGACGGCGCAGGTTCACCGGACCTCGATGCCCAGGAGGCGGCGGCGATCCGCGCGGTCTTCGGCGCCCGGACGGTCCCGGTGACGGCGCCGCAGGGCTTCGTCGGCCGGCTCCTCGCCGGCGGCTCGGCGTTGACGGTGGCCGCGGCGTTGCTGTCCATCCGGGACGGGGTCATCCCGGCGGTGGGCAACCTCGACACCCCCGATCCGGCCCATGGGCTCGACCTCGTGCGTACGCCCCGGCGTGCACCCGTGCGGGTGGTGCTGGTGAACGCCCGTGGCTACGGCGGTTTCAACAGCAGCCTCGTGGTTCGCGCCGTCGGTCCCCGCTGAGGGCGTACCCACCCGTACCGCCTGCCCCTGCCCGCTCACCTCACGACCCCTCACCTCACGACCCCTCGGCAGCCGACACCTCGACAGCCGACACCTCGACACAGGAGACAGTCAGCGATGTTCTCAGACCTGGCCGGGCGACGCGCCCTGGTTACCGGCGGTACCCGCGGCATCGGACGGGCCGTGGTGCTCGGCCTCGCCCGAGCCGGTGCGACGGTCGTTGCCGGCCACCAGCGCCAGACCGAGGATGCCGAGAGCCTGCGCCGCGAACTCAAGGACACCGGCGGCGACCATCTGCTCGTCCAGGCCGACGTCGCCGATCCGGGCCAGATCACTGAGCTCGTCGAGGCCACCGGCACCCACCTGGGCGGCCTCGACATCGTCGTGAACAACGTCGGCACGATCAGCCACATCCCCTACGCGCAGCTGCCCCTGGACGAGTGGACGCAGGTGCTGACCACCAACCTCACCGCCACTCACCTCGTCACGCAGGGCGCGTTGCCGCTGCTGGGGGACTCCGGCTCGGTGATCAACATCGGGTCCGGCTCCGGGGTGGTCGGTCTGCCGCTGCGGGCCCACTACACCGCGGCGAAGACCGGCCTGATCGGACTGACCCGCTCGCTGTCCAAGGAGCTCGGTGTCCGCGGCATCCGGGTGAACCTGGTCTCCCCAGGAGTCATCGAGACCCACCATGCCGAGGGCATCGACCCGGCCGTCAAGGCGGCCTACACCAACCGCATCCCGCTGGGACGCATCGGGACGGCCGAGGAGGTCGCCGCGGTCGTCCTGTTCCTGGCCAGCGACGTGTCGTCCTACGTCAACGGCGCCACCTTTGCCGTGGACGGAGGCATCTGATGGCCTCGACCCCGCCTTTTCGGATCATGCTGACAATGCGGATCCACCCCGGCCGGGAGGTCGAGTTCGAGCAGACCTGGCTGCGGATCGGCGACGCGGTCACCTCGCACCCGGCGAACCTCGGGCAGTGGCTGATCCGCTCGGAGGACGAGCCGAGCACGTACTACATCGTCAGTGACTGGGTTGACGAGGAGCAGTTCCGCGAGTTCGAGCACAGCGAGCGTCACCGGGTGCACCGCAAGGCGCTGCACCCGCTGCGCGCCAGCAGCTCGATGGTCACCGGTACCGTCGTCGCCCAGCTGGCCGGCACGGCTTCCCTGACTGTTCCGGCGGGAAGCTGACCGTGGCCGGCCCGGCGAAGGTTCGGGTCACGCTGTGGGCGGTTAACCCGCCCGGCGATCCCGGCGCGGTGGAGCGGGCTTACCACGAGATCAGCTCCAAGCTGGTCGGCACGCCTGGCCTGCTCGGTAACACGCTGCACCGGTCGGCGGCGGACCCGTCCCGGTTCGCGGTGGTCAGCGTCTGGGCGAGCATGGCCGAGTTCAACGTGTGGGAACAGGGGGCGGAGCACCGCGGGACGACCTCACCGCTGCGTCCCCTGCAGGACCCGCAGCGCCCTCCAATGATCGACATCGAGGTCGCCGCGTACGGCCCGGACGGGCCCTTCGGGGACGATCTCACGGATTGATCATCAAGGTCCAGTAGTCGAGGTCCGGTGGCTGGGAACCGATCGTCGCCGCGGCTGTGCCGTGCGTCAGCCCCACCGCCCGTTCGGGCGGTGGGGCTGACGCACGTGGACCACGAAGAACGTCTTCCGGATGATCTACGGATATCATGGTGGGCGTGGACGAGTCATCCCGCCGGTCCGACGCGGCGCGATTCAAGATTGAGGAGCTTCTGGATAACGCCAGGCATGGCCAGATCCGGATTCCTCGATTCCAGCGTGGGCTTCGTTGGATGTCGTCCGATGTCGAGAAGCTCTTTGACAGTATTTATAAGGGTTTTCCGATCGGCACACTTCTCTTCTGGCGCCGGGCTCCCCCGGCTGGAACCGTGGAGATCGGCCCGATAAGGATAGCGGCGAACGCTCGTTCAGACCTAGATCCGCCAGTAGTGCCGGCTTGCATGATCAAAATTCGGTGATCTTCCCTTTTCGGGTTTGTTGATGTTGTTTTCGACGGCTGGGCAGGGTGAAGGCCCGGCTGTCGTGCCGGGTGAGCGCCGGGTCCACGGCCCGGGGGCGTGTTCCGCGTAGAGAACGGGCTGGTCAGACGGCCGCGGGCAGGGCGCGCAGCCGGGCGAGGGCGGTGGTTAGGTGCTGGTCGCGGCCGGGTGGCAGGCGCAGGATCAGTTGGCCTGCGTGGCGGGTGACCCGGCCGGGGATGGTGATCAGTTCGTGGCGGAGCCGGTCGCCGTGCGCGCGCCCGGCGCGCTGGTCGAACCCGGTGAGTGT
Source organism: Frankia sp. CgJB1 (assembly GCF_977947065.1). NCBI lineage: Bacteria > Bacillati > Actinomycetota > Actinomycetes > Frankiales > Frankiaceae > Frankia > Frankia sp. CgJB1. The sequence goes on along the minus strand of NZ_CDWTNB010000078.1, from coordinate 540 downwards.
CTGGAGCAGGGTGGACAGCCAGCCGGCGAGGATCGCGGCCCACGTCCAGACGGTGTTGATGGTCGGGTCGGCTGAGGGCAGGTGGCGTAGGCCGGCGCCGAGTTTGTGGTCTTTGATCTGGGTCTCGATGTCGGCGTGGCCGCGGAACCAGTGCTCGAGCGCGACGATGTCTGGCCCGTCGTTGGCGGGGATGTTCGTGACGATGAAGCTGACCGCCCAGGCATGGTCGACGATTCCGTCGAGCGCGAGGGTGAGCTGGGCTTTCGGGATGGTGCGCCGCCGCCGTGAGCGGGGGTCGGTGGAGATCTCGGTGGCGGGGACCTTCACCCGGCGGATGATCGTGTAAGTGCCGGGCGGCCAGCCGGTCGGAGCGTAGCTACTGGTGGCGACCTGGGCGCCGGTCATGTCCCGCGCGTCCGTCCAGGACGTCTCCTCGACGGCGGCGTAGGCGCGCCAGAACGCGGAGTTACGCGGCGCGGCGATTGCGAAGTCCATCCCCGCGGCCAGGACGAGCCTCAATGCCGCTCCTACTAGTTGGAT